>JAHDGC010000265.1 GCA_020627865.1 Saprospiraceae bacterium
TGTCCTGTATGGTTACATTAGGGGATGCTGTTGGCAAATGCAACATAATAAGATCCATCTGGAATGCCATTTAAACAATATGTTCCCGAAGCGTCGGAGTTGGTTCTTCCAACGAGATTTCCGTCCACATCATAAAGCAAGATATAGGCATTATCAATGGCAGCATCACCGGTGCCGATTTCCTTGATTCCATCGTCATCACCATCAATGAATACCGCACCGCAGATGGTGCCCGTACTGCCAGGAGCAGCACAGATGCCGCTACCGAGGGTCGTGGCCAAGCAAACACCCGGTACGGTGATGGCGCAGTAAGCCCCACAGGCATAGCTTGGCGCCACAGTGGAGAGGTCGTCAATAGTACCCGTAAAGGTTCCGATATTATCGGTTAGGTTTCCGGGGGCACGATTGTAAACACAACCATCAGGAGCCGTATTCGCTACACAAGTATAATTGCCAATGGTTAGGGTTGTGCCAGTGTTGGCTAGGGTTATAAGGCCATCTCCTGCCTGATTGTTTGTCAAATATAATTCGGTCATGTTTGCGGTGACATATCTTAATGATACGGCACCTCCGTCATCGTTTGCAATATTCCCATCAAAAACAGTATCGGAAATGTCAAGAGTGGCGGGATTTGCAGCGCCGGGAAAAACGTTTATGGCACCACCATCAGAGCCAGTAGCAGTTGTACTGTTGCCATAGAATACGCTTCCCGTAATGGTTATATCCTCATTACTGCCGATGAAGATCGCGCCACCACCATTTGCTCCAGAAACGGTATTGCTGATAAAATTGCAGTTTGTAAAAGTGGAAATGGAGCCTGAGCCGTCAAACCAAATCGCACCTCCTTGGGAACCCGAACTGGTGTTGTTTGCAAAAGTACAACCTGTAAAATTCAGGGTAGGCCCAGCAGTACCGGAAAAATTCTCCACTTTTATGGCCGTTCCCCCTGATGAGGCAGTATTGCAAGACCAGACACAATCTTCAAAATCAATGGTAATGTCTTGGCCAGAGGAATTTTTTACGATATTCATCTTGGTCGATACATCATTATTATTGATGAAAGAACACCTTCGGAAGGTGATGGCCATATTGGCAGGTGCACCAATATCGGACAGGATTCTGAATACCGGAACACCACCGATATCATTATTATCAAAAATACAATCTTCAATTAAGATATTGGTGCTGTTGGTGATGTTCATAGCACCTTTATAGTTATTGAGGAAATACAAACCTTTGACGGTGAGGCCGTCTACATTCTCAACATTGGCAAAGATATTTCCGGTTCCATTGGCGGTATTATCCATTAAGGTATAGCAACCATCTGTAGAACCTAGGATGGCCATACCATTTCCCGATGCCTCAATATTTAGGGGGATACCGAGATTGTGGCCTAATATGCCATTATCGGCAGTACCTTCACTATCATAGTCATAAGATTCTATGTAGGCATCAGAAAAAAGGTTTACGGTGATATTTTGTGCCGGTACACCACTAACAGCATCTACTAGATTTACAAACTGCGACCACGAAGCAAAGGGGTCAGTGGGACTTAATCCGGTGACATTGTCATCCTGAATCTCCCAGCCGGGCGTGCCTGTGACGGGTTGGAAATCAATTGGATTCCAGGGGCCGACATAGTAAGTTTGTGCTGTTAGACATGGAGGCAATAACATAATCAAACAAAGAAGTTGTGTTAATTTTGTAAGGGAGCCAAACGTAAGGGCTTTCATAAACAAGGTATTTAATTAAATTAGGAATACCGGATTTGGGAAATTTATTTGCTCATATCGAATTTTAGAGCTATTGGAATAAGTATCAGTAATTTCTAGATTGTTTGGAGTTTATTGCGTATTTAATAATTTAACAGTTGTGAATTATCTATTTCCATCTACCTTTATAATAGTAGGGAAAGGATTCATCAATAAATTTTTAGAAGATAGATTGATGATAAGATTAAGGAGAGGTTGCGTATTTGAGAACAGTCTAGGTTTTACGCGGTTTTCTTTTCGCTCTCTATTTTGAATTTAGAAGGAGTCAAGTTCGTCTCTTTTTTAAAAGCATAGTTGAATGCAGATTTTGACTTAAACCCGGTCATTTCGGCAATAGATTCAATTTTGTATTTGTGGTATGCCGGATCCTGCAATAAAACCTTTGCTTCTTTTACCCTGTACTTGTTGACAAAGGAAGAAAAATTACAACCAAACTCTTTATTAATCAAAAAGGATAAATAGTTGCTGTTTGTGTTGAGCATTCCGGCAAGTGACTTTACCGAAAGGTCAAGGTGTAAAAAAGGCTTTTCTATTTGCATCAAATTAAGCAAAGCCTTTTTCAGTTCCTGTCTTTTTTGCTCATCCAGATACTTGTTTTTATCTTCTTTCAGCTCAAACTGATACTTGTTTCTACCATAGAAAATGAGTAATCCCAAGTATACCACCATGAAAAGTCGGAATCCCAGTTTACCGGTCAAAAAAGGTTGCATTTGAAAGAGATACAGCATGATGATTAAGGCTGTATACAATAAAATGAACCATTTTACCCAATTTAGTGCAAGGCTGGCGGTTTTATTTTGCAGGTCTGATAAAACTGCTTTTTGTTTGAAATAAAGCTGCCAAGCATGAAAGATATAATAAACATTTTGTAACAGAAAAATGAAAAATAGGCTGATGAAATTAGAGTAGGTCAATACATTTTTACAAAGGTTATAATTTAAGGTATCAGGAGGTATAATGTAAAGTGCAATAAAAGAAAATGCATTGATGATGAACAGGAAAAATGCCGGACCATATAGTATTTGGACTCTTTTAAAATCAAAAATCAGCTCCTTTTTATTTATTAATGAAGAAACATATAAGTAAAAAGTAGGCGGTAAAGTAAGACAAAGGACAAAAAACATATAGGATGCAAGAACGAGAACAGGGTTTGTATTTTGAGTCCCTAAGATATTGAGGGCTAATGTTTCGCAAAATATTAAACCGATAGTGAGTAAAAAAAGAGACAGAATGCTTGTACTAAAAGATTTGTTGCTTTTCCTTAAAAAGATATACGCACTTCCCGCCAATGCCTGTATTGATAGTATTAGTAAAATATATATTCTATAGTCCATCGTTGTTTTACCTGATCTCTAATTAGTTGTAAGGTTACATTAACCATGAAAATTGTTATCTAATATCAAAATACAATTTTTTAGTAATATAACCAAAATTTATAAAGGATCAGGGGCATCACATTTCCTGATAGTTCCTATTTCAAATTTCAAAAGACTGTAAAACAGCACTAAAAAATACAAGACTTTATCTTGTACTTGTCAAAGATATAAGATAAGAAGGTTTATTCTCAAGTTTTGCTTGTTTGGATGTGCAGATATGGCAAATCCGTACAAATTTTAGTGAATTTTTATAAAAACTCCGGTTCCTTCGCGGGAAATGTAGCTTGGATGGCTTTAATGTCTTGGGGCTGTCAAGTTTTGACTCTGTCAAAAATGGATACTTTGTCTTCTTGAATAATTAAGTCCTCACTTTCATTAAATTGGTGTGGAAGCTTGTTTTTGATTACTACATACTGTAAGTTTTGGTCGTGTTTGGTTTAGATTCCGTCACAATTTATAAGCCACCAGCCGCCTATATTCCAGTTCCATTTGTTCCTTGTTCACCGGTACCACGCCTGCCCGTTCACACACTTGTCCGCCTGCGAGATTTGACAACACGGCAATGTCCTTAATTCCTAGTTTCATGGCCAGTCCCAATGCCGCAACACTTACAACAGTATCTCCCGCGCCACAAACATCCGAGATATTCCGAGGCAAGGTAGGCATGATATAGTTGTTTTTTTCGTCATCAATGTAAATCCCTTTTTCCGAAAGGGTAATCATCGTGTGTTTATTGTTGAGTTTTTGTTTTATCCAAGCGGACGCCTTGCGCAAACTTTCCAGATTGGGCGTCACACTAAAGGGCAGGCTTTCCTGAACTTCTTTGAGGTTGGGTTTGAATAAGCTGGTGTTTTTGTAGGCTAGAAAATTTTTCTTTTTGGGGTCTGTAATACAAGGAATACGTTCTTGAGAAAAAAGTTGTAATAATGCGCTGATGACTTTGGGGGTAAATACGCCCTTGTTATAATCTTGGAGAATAACAGCATTAATGTTATGGGTCATAACCATTTTTTTACAGCGTGCGATTAATTCATTTTCTTCTTTTACAGAAATATCATGAGTCTGCTCCTTGTCCACTCGGAGGAGTTGCTGTTGCCCCGCCATGATCCTGATTTTAACCGTTGTTGTCCGCTCTCCCGATTTGATAATATTTTCTGTGAATAGATTATTGTCGTTTAATGCCTCCTGTAATTTTTTGCCATAATCATCATCTCCCATGATACTACAAAGGTGGGGTTTGGCACCAAGTGCTGCGAGGTTGAGGGCAACATTGGCAGCTCCCCCCAAGTGGTTTTTCGTGGTTTTGAGTTCGACGACTGGTACGGGAGCTTCTGGGGAAATGCGGGTGACATCTCCAGCAAGGTATCTGTCTATCATAATATCTCCAACAACCAATATCCGTTGCTGTGCGAATCCCTCAAATATTTTGTCTGAATCTGTCATGCGTTTTTATTTAATAATAAATACGGAAATATGTAATTTTTAACCAAAATGTTTGCAATTTATCTTCTTTTGGTTTATATTTGTGTATGATGTTTTAGTTTTATGTCTTTTGTTTCTTGTTTTGAGTATAAAAGGGCATTACAATGATTGGCTTGCCCATCTTGGGTGAGTTAAAGTAAGTACGTTAGAATTTTCACATTATTGAAGAATTGCATGAAGTGATGCGGATCCGGTTGCTTGATGCGTTCGGGGAGTTTACTCCTTTTATTATAATTCGTTTCCGAGAAGTCGGAAGATGAAGGGTCAAGCTATGCTTGACAGTAAGTTCCGATAAAATCGGAAGTGGTCTCGCGGTTGGGGTGGGACCCACCCGAAGGGTGGAAAAAAAATATAAATTGTTTTTTATTGTATGTATTTTAATTGATTTTCATATTTGAATTACAATAACAAAATCAATAATCTATCTTCGAAGAATACACCCTGCAAATGCTTCCCTTCGTTAGGTATTAACACTCACCCAAAAATAAATCGGCCAATAAAATTCATAATCCTATCCGTAGCACCTTTATGCTCCAGAAAATATTGTCGGGCTGAGTCCCTAGCTTTGCTATAAACAACATCATCTTGTAGTCTTATAAAAATTTCCTGTAAATCCATTTCATGCTTTACGGGAAATGCTGCATTATTTTTTACCAAAAGCAAAGCCTCCTCAAACCTTTGAAACTTCGGACCAAAGAGAACCGGAATTTCATAAACAGCCGCCTCCAAACAATTGTGGATACCTTTTCCGAATCCGCCGCCAATATAAGCAATATTCCCGAACCGGTATAGGTAAGACAGCATCCCAATATTGTCGATAATCATAATTTTCGCATTTGCCGCCTTATTAACATTGGCCATAGAATAACGCAGGCTTCCCGGTAACATAGTTTCAAGTGCCTTGATCTTTTTTTCCCCGATTTCATGCGGTGCAATAATGTATTTCCAATCCGGTTCATGCCTAGCAATTAGTTGAGCAATTATTTTTTCATCTTCCGGCCAAGTACTTCCACAAACCAAAATTTTTTTAGATGCACAAAAGGCTGATACAATTGGAAAGGCTTTCCGTTCCCTTCTTTTTTTTATAACATTTTCTACACGGGTATCTCCAACAACGCTGACTTGCTCAATACCTTTTTGAATTAGTAAAAATTTAGACCTTTCATCCTGCACGAAAATATGTTCGAAATATAGCAACATGTCCCTGTAAAAACGACCGTACCATTTGAAAAACAATTGATCCTGTCGGAAACGGGCGGAGATAAGCAGGGTCGGGATGTCATTGGCGTGAAGCGTTTTTAAAAAATGATACCAAAATTCATACTTGACGAAAATGGCCAGCTGGGGGTTATAATATTGAATAAAGTTACTTGCATTTTTAGCCGTATCCAAAGGAAGGTAAACAACCTGATCTGCGAGAGCATAATTTTTTCGGATTTCATAACCAGAAGGAGAAAAAAAACTTAACAATACAGTTGCATCGGGATATGTAGCCTTCATCCTTTCGATAACCGGACGACCTTGCTCAAACTCGCCCAAAGATGCACAATGCATCCAAATCGTAAAACCGGCTTCTTCCGACAGTTTATCTATAGGGATTTGACCTTTCCGGCCTGCTATCCATGCCGAAGCTTTCGGATGAAAAAATGCGGCCATCCGAATTATAAGAAAGTAAAACCGGATTATAATATTGTATAATAAAACCATTTTGCAAAATCAGGTGATAATGCTTCTCATATTTAAAAGCATGCAAACAAAAACTTATACTTGGATTAAGACTTTTACAAAAGAGAGTTCTGTAAGAACGATATGTCATTGCCAGAAATGTCAATTTCTGGAGCGATTTTCTAATAATAAATCTCCCGCTCCGAAGCATTCAAATAAAGCGGCAAGGTCCAACCCAACTTAAATCCTATCCTGAGATCAAGGTAAGTATTTTCATCCTTGCCTCCAATATCCATATTATAAGTTCGAATATTTTTAACAACAGCTTCGTTAAATTCAAATCCAGCGAAGAAGTTGATCATTTTATTATTAGCCAGATGTTGATAACCAATGAATTGATTAAAAGCAAACCCTTTGGTCATGTGGTCATACAAATAAATATAATTACCATTGGTCTGTATTGCTGTTTTAGAATTGTCTTGAATCCTAATCTTATGCTGTAAATAGCCTGCTCCTGCCGTAACCCTGATGCCGGAACGGGGGGTGTCATCTCTCAGAGGGAAGAGCCAGCCAATATGCCCACCGGCATAAATCCCCCGTTGCCGTAGGGAAACGAGTGCAAGTCGAGAGTCTGTCCCAATTACCAAAGTGGGGACGCGTAGATTCGCGATAGGATCATTCTTCACATTGGAACCAAAAATATAGAATCCTTCAACCCCAACGATGAGCCTTGAACTATCAGGCAGATACTCTAGGCCAAGCCCGACATCGAAAGTGGCTCCATAGCGTTCATTGAGGTCAATTGCGGGGAGCTTAATCCCATAGGATATGTTAACCAGAATGGCTTTGTCCTCGGGAAGTCGCTTATTTTGAGCGTTAAGTGTGAAGGCAAAAGAACAAACAAGCAGGAGCCATAAATTTTTCATCATAATAATAATGTTTAAATACACCACGCAAAAGTAATAATACCAATCATCAAATCTGCTACAATTGCGATGATAAATCAGTTTTCCATTTGTCAAAGTAGAAAGGATAAGACCGAATTTTAATTTTTTTAGCGAAAGCACCCCATTTATTCCCTATAAAATAATAATATTCAAAAATTCAAATTATATTTGTGCTTTAGTAATGGCGAAAAAATAAATTCCTGATTTCAGGATAGAGATTTTGTTCTTAATCTAGCCTGCCTGACAAGCCACGCAGACAGGGCGCAAAAAACGGAGTTATGCAGGGCATAATGAGTATTTTTGTAACGACGAGTAAGGACAAAAGATCATTATTAAATCGGTAAGGTATTCTTTCAACATTACTTTATTTATAAAATAGATACATGCGAAATATCCAAATGGTCGATCTCCGGACGCAGTATGGCAAGATAAAAGCGGATATTGACCTGGCCGTATCAGATGTGGTGAATTCTTGTCAGTTTATCAATGGGCCGGCAGTGAAGGGTTTCGCCAGGAATCTTGAAGCATATCTTGGTGTAAATCATGTTGTTCCATGCGCAAACGGTACAGATGCATTACAAATCGCTTTGATGGCCCTGAACCTAAAACCCGGTGATGAAGTCATCACAACACCCTTTACCTTTGCGGCAACCTCGGAGGTTATCGCTTTACTAAACCTCAAACCCGTCTTTGTAGATGTCGATCCAAGATATTTTCTTATGGACATCGATCAGCTTAAAAAAGCCATAAATCCGGCGACCAAGTGTATTATCCCTGTTCACCTTTTTGGCCAGGTTTGTAATATGGAAGCCATTATGGCATTGGCTAATGCACACCATATATATGTCGTAGAAGATAATGCCCAAGCTATCGGGGCTTCCTGTAATATGGGAGGTGAATGGGAAAAGGCAGGCACAATTGGTCATATCGGTTGTACTTCTTTTTTTCCTTCAAAAAACTTGGGATGCTTTGGAGATGGTGGAGCCTTGTTTACAAATGATAAGGACTTGGCGGCAAAAATTCAAATGATCGCTAATCATGGATCGAGTCGAAGATATTATCACGAAAAAATCGGAGTAAATTCTAGACTTGATGCTATACAGGCTGCGGTTTTAAACGTAAAATTGCAGCATCTGGATGTTTATAATGAAGCACGGGCACGTGCAGCGGAGCAATATAACCAACTTTTAGCGGGTATTCCGGATTTGATAACCCCGGATATTGCACCACATTCAACCCACGTTTTCCATCAATATACCGTAAAAGTGAAACAAAATCGGGACGAAGTCTGTAAAGAACTTAAAGCAAACGGGATTCCTACAGGGATTTATTACCCGGTTCCCTTGCATCTTCAGGAAGCTTACGATGTGTACGGATACAGAAAAGGTGATTTTCCGGTTTCAGAAGACTTGGCAGAGAAAGTGTTGTCATTACCAATGCATACAGAATTAACAAATGAAATTCAAGAATATATAACGGATAGTTTACTAACCGCTTTATCAACTAACAAATTGCAAATAAATTGAAGACAGTATTAATCACCGGAGCAGCTGGTTTCCTCGGTTCGCATCTTTGCGACAGGTTTATCAAAGAAGGTTGTCACGTTATTGGAATGGATAACCTTTTAACAGGAGATTTGGCAAACATATCGCATCTTTTTCCA
>JAHDGC010000266.1 GCA_020627865.1 Saprospiraceae bacterium
TTCCATAGTATACCCCGAAACATCTATCGGATCAGACCAGTGAATTTCAAACTTTCCGGGCCATAGATTCAAACCGTTATTTGCATTGGAAATTTGCCCCATCTGGCAGACAGTTGCCACCAAAATAGGAATACGGGTTTCTATGGCCAAGCGAAAAGCCCCACTATAGAACTTGCCCAAAAGTTCACCGGTTCGGTTTCGGGTACCTTCGGGATAAATGAAAATCGAATATCCTTTCTCTAGTTCTTTCTTCAACTTGCCTAGGCTCTCTCTTCTTGAATTTGGATCAGTACGATCTACAATTACGGCGACCTTTTTCATAAAAAAACCCATGATTGGATATTTGTTAACCGTCTTTTTTGCCAAGTACTTATAATAGCCAGGAAAGGCAAGTCCATTAGACATGAAGTCAATAGAAGAAGGATGATTGCTTACAATAATATAGGGATCTTCTCGATTTATTTTTTCTTTTCCAATAACTTTGAGCCTGATAAAGGTAAAGAAAAAAAACAGCGGCGTATAAATTCTATGACTGATAAAAAGCATAAACTTAATGGCGGCTTCGTTATTTATTAAAGCTGCTACAGTAAAAAACGGCAAACATATAACAAAAATCACACAGAATATTAAAAAACCGTAAATACCATATATTGTCTTCAAAATAAAATTGGGTGTTATTTGTTAGAAGAACCAGCTTTCGCTGTTAGTTTTAACTCCTTCCCCTTTTCCAACATAAATTCAAAAGCGGCATCGTACTCATTCGGAATCAGTCCATCCAGAATAGCTTCTCGGATAGCATTTTTGATAATTCCAACATCCCTAGAAGGATCAATACCAAAAGTTTCCATGATAATTTCTCCGGAGATGGGAGGTTCCCAATTTCGGATGCGGTCATTCTCCTCCACCTCTTTTAATTTCTGCCTGACCAATTCATAATTTTCCAGATAACGCTTTACTTTTTTCGGATTCTTTGAAGTAATGTCTGCCTCACACAATAACATCAGATCATCAATATCATCACCTGCCTCAAACAACAAGCGCCTGATGGCAGAATCCGTAATATTTTCTTTTGTCAAACTAATAGGCCTAAGATGAAGCCGCACCAATTTCTGGACATACTTCATTTTATGATCTAGCGGCAAACGCAATCTTTTAAAAATTCGCGGGACCATTGCCGCACCGAGCGCTTCATGCCCATGGAATGTCCAGCCATGATTGGGTTCAAATCTTTTCGTTGGCGGTTTGGCAATATCATGCAAGATGGCAGCCCAGCGTAACCAGAGTTTATTCGTTTTTCTGCAAAGATTTTCAAGCACTTCGAGCGTATGATAGAAGTTATCTTTATGCCCTTTTCCATTCTTATACTCTACCCCATGTAATGCAGCCATTTCAGGAAAAACCAATTTCAACAAACCGGTACTGAACAATAATTTAAAACCAATAGACGGATGATCGGCCTGAATTATTTTCTGCAATTCAGTTGTTATCCTTTCTTTAGAAACAATATGTATACGATTTCTATTTTTAGTAATACTCTTAAGGGTATCTTCTGTTATTTTAAAATTCAATTGGGTTGAAAAACGGATAGCCCGCATCATCCGGAGTGGATCGTCGGAGAATGTACGTGCGGGTTCCATTGGTGTTTTTATGATCTTTTGCTCCAAGTGTTGTAATCCATTGAACGGATCAATGATTTCTCCAAAATTTTGAGCATTCAAACTTACAGCCAAAGCATTAATGGTGAAATCTCTCCGGTTTTGATCATCCTCAAGGGAGCCTTCTTCCACAGAAGGTTTTCGCGAATCATGGCGATATGACTCCCTTCTTGCACCGACAAACTCAATTTCGAGATCACGGTGTTTAAGCATGGCCGTTCCAAACCGTTTATAAACCGTCACCCTAGGGATAGGGCGTAATTGACCCGCAACATTTTCAGCTAGACGAATACCGTTTCCAACACAGACAATATCCATGTCTTTTGATGGCCTATTCAATAAGCGATCACGGACATAACCGCCTACCACATAGGCGGGATAGCCCAACTTTTCAGCTGTTTGCATAATCAGGGCGAAAATATCTCGTTCGTGTGGCTTAATATTAAAAATCAAAATCTCCGGCGTTTTAAATTAACCACTAATATAGTGACTTTCTGATTGCTGTTCCAGAAATTCATATAAAAATATAAAAATATTATTTGGCCGTTCCGAGATTACACATTTTTAATAATTGCCTTGCTCTTCGGGAACGATACTCCCGGTACCATTTTCAGGCGCTTGATACGGGATGTGTTTCTTACCGACGAAAATAGATCGGATATACCGTTTAGGATTTAGCCGGAAATCTTCGAGTAACATATCCAAATTTTTGCTGCTGGTGTTTAGCCGATCGTATAACTCTTTATCATTGACGAGCATGGATAAAGTACCATTCCCGTCATTCACTTTATTGAGCATTGTACTGAGTTCCCCTACCGTTTTATTGGCATTATCCAAAGTTGCTTTCAGCTTTACAACGGCGTCATTGGTTGTTGCAAAAGTACCGTTTACCTTACCAAGTGTATTATCCATATCAAGGGCGTTGAGCTTTTCAGTAAACCCTGCCGTATTGGAAATAATACCCTTGATTTGCTGATCGTTATCGGCTACATTAGCCGATATTTTGGAAACATTGACCAAGACCTCGTTCAGTTTACTGCTAGAATTGGCCATCAGGCTATTCATGCGGGCTGTCGTTTCTTTAAGATTTTCCAAGGTAATGGATAAATCCTGAATGCTCTTGGCCATTACATTTTTAGAATCCGGATCGGAAAGATCATCAGAAACGGTTTTGTAGACGCCTTCCAAGCTGGTTTTCATTTTATTAATATAACCATCTACACTACCTTCCCCTAGCATAGACTCCACCATTCCGACAGTGGTACTTTGCAGGTATTCGCCACTTTTTGCACAATCGTTACCGGAGCAAGGTTTGTCATACTTTAAATTGACGGCTTTCTCCCCCAGCATACCGGCAGGAACGATCTGCGCAATAGTTGTTTTAGGGACGTCGATATCATTTCTGATGTCAAACTCCACGATGATGGATTTCATGTTTTCAGGGTTGAGGTACATATTACTCACAATACCGACCTGAAATCCATTGATGATGACCGGAGCCGACAATTGGAGGTAATCCACATTTTGGTATTCCGCATATAGAAAATTAGACGAGCTGAGGATGTTTTTCCCTTTCAGGAATTTGAAGCCCCAGACGGCGATAATAATTGTAATAATAGAAAGGATACCAATTTTGGTTTCATTAGACATAGCTAACTTTTATAGTGATTAAATAGTAGTCTATAATTTTGGATACGTTACTTATCTTTCATTTTTCCCTTAATTTCCTTCACCTCGGAGACTTTAATATCGAAAAGTTCAGCAATTTCCTTCACAGTCATTTTTTTAGAGGCCAGCATTTTTTCTACTAAGGCTTCCATATTTTTCTTCAAGACTTCCTCCTTCTTCAAGGCTTCCTCTTTCTTCAAGGCCTCCTCTTTCTTCAGAGCCTTCTCTTTTTTAGAGAGTTCTTTTTTCAAAGCCTTTATTTCTGCTTTAAATTCAGCTATAGACTTTCCGTATACAGCTATATGAAGCGCATCAGATAGTGCTGGTGATATTCGTTGTTTCATATCCTCGTTTTTTATAAGTTTTTGAATAACGTCATTCGCAAACAATTGTTCTAATGACTTTGGTAACGATAATATCAAATATATAAATTTAAATAAACCCAATATTTGTTGATCCGTATAATTTTTTTCTCTGGCAAGCTCAACTAATTTCCGTTTGAAACCGAATCGCTTCTCATAATCTGACTTTGCTTGATGCAAATAACGCATCGCCAGCACAGCCAATGCAAACGGATTACTTGATGCAATCAAGTCCTCATCTACGGCATCCTTGACCAAGAAAGTATTGAATTCATAAGTGACTTTGGTTCCTAGAAAATCGGATTGATATTGCCTGTATTCCTTGGGAACTTTCTCCCCGGTATATATGGCTATGGCCGTAATTTCCTGTTCATATTGGTCAAAAATCCTATAGTAATATACGAACATTCTTTTTGAAAAACGAACCTCGGAAGTTGCCTGCACTTCTATATGGATCAAAATCCACCTTTCTTGGCCATCTTTCAAGTATACTTTTACCAATTTATCATTGACAACCTTACCTTTTTTATGATTATCAGCGACAATTTTGTGCAATTCTTGTTCTAAAAATTCGACAGGTTTTTCAAAGTCTATTAATGGATATGCTTCCGGTAGAAAAAATGCGACAAAGTCCTCGAACAAGTTGACGATGATTTCCTTCCAATGGATATCAGAATCTATTTGTTCTTCGTTTTCTTCAATTGTTTTTTGCTCAAAGTAATGTCTTTTGATATCCAAACGCAAATTTATAAGGATATAACAGATTTCTCTATTTTAATTCAAAAAATAAACCAAAAACATATTTATGAATGATCAAACCTTACGTTGCGCATAATACGTAAAATTAACAATAAATTGCAAACAAACACATTATTTAATTAATAAACTACAAAATATTGTAATTATCACTTTAATGGTATAAGCATTACTTGAACGTCGTAAGCATTACGACGCTACCTTGTTCCTGAATTTTGCAATAATTCTAAGGCTTTTTCCCTACTGATTCTTTGCCCATCACTGTAACATACAACAAAAGCCCCCTTAAAACCTGCCGCTCGCAAGGCTTTCCGTGCTTTATTCGCTTCCGAAAAGCTAAAAAATGAGCCTGACAAATATTTATATCGTCCATCTTCCTGTACAATCATGAAACTATCCAATTCCTGCCACTTTCGCGCAGAAGTTACAATTTCGACCTTTGAGGCTGCCAGTTGTACCCGAAAAATCACATCAGGAGCTGACGGTATAGGTTCGGCAGACTCATATCCTTGCTTGGGAGCCAGTTCCGCTGTGGATAAATCCGGGATTTTATTCAGACCTGTACCAGATTCCACCTCATATTTATAATCCTTAAACGCATCGAGGATGGAAGATGCCAGCAGATCCTGCCCTTTTCCGGTTTTTAAGAAAGCTTCATCACTATCATTGGAAAGGTATCCCGTTTCTATGAGGACACTGGGCATGGCCGTTTCCCGCAAGACCACGAACCCGGCTTGTTTTACCCCGAGGCTCTTTCTTTTTGTCTTACGACGAAACTGTTTTTCTATCTGCTCCGCAAATAAAATACTTTGATCCAGAAAAGCATTTTGGTACATGGATAATATGATGTGCCCTTCCGGAGAATTGGGATCATAGCCGCCATAGTTTTGTTCATAATTTTCCTCTAACAAGATGGCAGAATTTTCCCTTTTGGCCACTTCCAAGTTTTCTTCGGCAGTATGTAAACCCATCACGTAGGTTTCAGAACCTCGGATGTTGGAGGCATTCCGCATTGCGTTGCAATGGATAGAGATAAACAAATCGGCCTGCTTCTCATTGGCCAATGTTGCCCTTTCATGTAAGGGAACGAACACATCTTTTGTCCGGGTATAGATGATTTCGATATCTGGATAAACCGTTTTCAATAGTTTCCCCAGTTTCAATGCAATGTCCAAGGTAATCTTTTTTTCCTTAGAGTTCGCTCCCGAGCAACCATGATCTTTTCCCCCATGCCCTGCGTCTAACACAATTTTCCGAATGGTATACGCTCCACTTTCCCGCAGGGCCATCACTTGTTCTTTTAACTTTTCGACCTCCTCAGCTATTAAAACCTTTGATTCCCATGCTGCATGATGATTTTTACATGTAAAATAGCAAGTATTTGTTCGTTCTGGCAAAAATTCTATTAAAGCCGTGTTAAAGTTTGTTAAAAGAAAAGTCAATATTAGAGAAATGCCCGTTATTGAATAAGTATAAAGCCTAAACATTTTATCTATAGTAATTTTATAGTGTCGTGATGCTTTCGACAATGTTAAATGTCGAATTCGCATGTTATAATCTTTCTAAATCAATTTTGTAGCGCCGTAATGCCTACGACAGTTAAAAATTCTTCTATTTTTGCCAAAATTCTTTTGTAGTATCTAAAATTCACTGTTTGAACGTAAAAATACATATAATCCTTATTCTTCTGGCATCTGTTAATTGTTTAGCTGCACAAACAATTCCAAAAATTAACAAAAAAGCTATAGCTAAAGATTCCATTCCTTTACAAGTTAAGGATTCTATGGCTTTAATGCTGTCTGCCGCACAGGATTCTATTCCAACAGATAGTATATTACAAAGTACCGACTCCCTAGGGTTAGCGCAAAAAAACCTCACCAGAGATACAATTTTGCCCAATCAACAAACCGTCGCCATGTCCAAAGATTCCCTCGATGCGCAGGTGCAGTATGAATCCAAAGACTCCATGATATACGATATTGTCAACGAAGAGATTCATCTTTATGGTGGGGCTAAAGTCCAGTACCAAGATATCAACCTCGAAGCCGACTATATTATTTTCCGCTGGTCGGATAATTCCGTAACGGCTGTTGGCACGAAAGACAGTCTTGGCAACATAAAGGGGAAGCCCAAATTCACGGAAAAAGACCAAACTTTTGATGCCGGAAAGATGCGCTATAACTTTGTAACGCGAAAGGGGATCATTTATGATGCCTCCAGCACCTATAATGACATGTATATCCTGGGGCAAACGGCAAAATTTTCCAGTGCAGGATCAGATTCTCTGTCTGTAGATGATCATGTATATAGTTGCAACGCCATTTTTACCACTTGCGATCACCCTACGCCACATTTTGGTATACGGAGTAAACGTCAGAAGGTCGTTCCTGACAAAACCATCGTTGTTGGGCCTTCCAATCTGGAAATTGCGAATGTTCCAACCCCAATCTGGTTGCCTTTCGGTTTTTTCCCCATTCATAATAAGCCGACTAATGGACTCATTTTCCCACAGGATTTTGAGTATTCAGATAGGGATGGCTTTGGGCTACAGGAAGTCGGTTGGTATTTCCCCATTAGTGATAAAATAGATTTACGGCTTACCGGAGATATTTATTTTCTAGGTACCCACAGGCTCAGGGCATTTTCTAATTATAAAAAAAGATATAAATACAATGGTAATTTCCTTATAGAATATGCTGGCCTCCGGCAAGAATCCAGCGAAACAGGAGAAGTGAGCTTCCAAAAATCTATAAAACTCAACTGGTCACATAGCCAAGATGCCAAGGCACATCCATTAAGGACACTTGGTGGTAGAATCAACTTTCAGACCTCCAATCACCAAGCGGCTAACTATACGGACGCACAGCGAACATTAGAAACTTCCTTGAGTTCAAATGTCAATTTCACGAGACGATTCCCCGATAAACCTTACAACCTGAATATTTCTGCGACCCATTCCCAAAATACCAATAATCGCCAGATGACCATAAATTTGCCTACTGTAAAATTTAATGTCAATACGGTATATCCCTTTAAAAGCAAAAAGCCCAAACCAAAAGAATCTTGGTATGAAAAAATCAGCATAGATTTTAACAGTGAAATAAAAAATACCATTACGGCAAAGGACTCCACGCTTTTCAGGCGGCAAACACTGGAGGATGCCCGATATGGTGCTAGGCATACTTTCAATACGAGGGCTAATTATACCATTTTGAAATTTTTCAGGTTCAATACGAGGGCCAATTATACCGAAACCTGGTTTTTTAAAACATTGGACAAGACCTATGACTTGGGCTATGTATCTGCACCCGATACGATCATATCTCCAGCAGATACTATTTTGATAGGAATGGATACTACTTTCATCGCAGCAGACACCACCTTTGATTTTTCCAATTCGACATATGGCCAGACCTTGGATTCCATCCATTGGGGTTGGAAACCCTTGCGGCAATATAGTTTCAATGCTGGAATTTCAACGACTCTTTTCGGAACTATGTTATTTAAAAAAGGTTTCCTCCGAGGCATCCGACACAAGGTTGATCCCAGTATCAACTTTAATTATACCCCAGATTATACCAGAGAAAACCTAGGCTATTTCAAACAAGTAAGGACTAGTGTAGAAAATGATTCCTTGATGCAACAATACAGCGTTTTTCAAAATGGTATTTATAGTGCACCATCTTCACAGGGGAAACAAATGAGGTTGCAATTTAGCATCGGTAATCGTGTAGAATTAAAATATTGGTCAAAAAAAGACAGCTCGTTTCAAAAATTTAACCTTTTGGAAAGTGCTAATTTAAGCTGGAATTACAACTTTGCCGATCCGGAAACCCCCTGGAGCGATCCCAATATCAATGCAAGAACCAACCTTTTTAAAAGGATAACAAACGTTTCCTTTAACGCCAACTTTACGCCGTATACGACGGATGGAGAAGATAATCCAGTGCTGCTGTATAAACAAAATAAAAAACTGGTCGAATTCATGGATGCCTCTTTGAACTTTTCCAATAATATATCTGTCTCTAAGATACTGGAAATGCTCGATAAATCTAAAAAGAAAAGTGGTAACTCTAGTAGCAATACCACCACTGACTCGGGAGGAAGATCTGGAGAGAGTAATACCCCTGGAGCAAGAAAGAAAAACAGTACTTTTTTACAGTTTTTTGATCAATTCTCCATTTCTTACAACCTCTTTTTCAGGTGGGTAAAGGATCCCGCTGAAGATTATGAAATTATTTCTACCAATAATCTTTCTGTCCGAGGAAATTTTCAGCTTACGGACAAATGGAAGTTCACGGTTTCTCAAATCGGATATGATTTTAAATTTCAAAGGGTAACTTACCCTGATTTTACCCTTTATCGCGACTTGCATTGCTGGGAGATGAGTTTTAGCTGGCGTCCCACCGCAGGTACTTACAATTTTGGTATCCGAGTGAAGCCT
>JAHDGC010000267.1 GCA_020627865.1 Saprospiraceae bacterium
AGCCCAGAATCGAACCATTCAAAAAAACATTTTCTCTTCCTGATACTTCGGGATGGAATCCAGTTCCAACTTCTAGTAAAGAGGTTACCCGGCCTTTCCTTCTAATAATTCCTCTTGTTGGAGGTGTTATTTTGGATAAGACTTTGAGTAAGGTACTTTTACCAGCCCCATTTCGGCCAATAATCCCAATAGTATCCCCTTGTTGTACGGAGAAATTCAAATCTTTTAAAGCCCAAAAAATGCCATCTTCGACTAAGGGTTCATATTGTTGAAAAGGATTGTATTTTCTATACTTATCCATTATAAAATCCTTTACAGTAAGATTTCTAAGTATTTTTTTTTCCAATCCGAAACGATTTGGAAAGATTTTCTACTTCTAAAACTATATTTGACATCATTGTTTTTTTAAACCAAATCAGCAAAATAATATTCTGCCTTTTTAAATAAATAAGCACCAATAATAAAAATAAAAAAAGAAGAAAGGGCACTTACCACCACAATGCCTACAGGAAACGCGGTATCGACAAACGGCGCACGCATCAAATTAATCGCCCCGACTGCAGGATTAATTGCCAAAAGATACGCTGCCATATTTGATTTAAAAACAGAAACAGGATAAATGACAGGTGTCAAGAAAAATAGGAATTGTGTAATAAATCCAATCACCAAGTTGACATCCCGAAATTTAACATTTAAGGCCGCTAAAATACAACCAATACCAAATGAACCAAAGATGACCATTAAAAATGCCAAAGGGTAAAATAAAAAATTGATATAATTGACCTCAAAATCAGGGTTCATAAATTCATATCCAACAATGAGGACTAGGAAAATAGAAAACGCTACTAAAAAATCAAAAAATGCAGCAGCAACATGGGCTGAGGGTAAAATAATTCTAGGAAAATAGATTTTCTGAATAATATTTTTATTGACAACAATGCTATTCGCCGTTTTGGTAATCGCGGTATTATAAAAATTCCATATTAATAGCCCGCTAAAGTAAAATACAGGAGGTGGGATGCTATCTGTTGAGATCTTAAGTGTACCTGAGAAAAAAAAGGTAAAAAGGACGATCATACTTAAAGGCTGAATAATAGCCCAAATAAAACCAAGTATTGTTTGCTTGTATTTTGAAATAATATCCCGCCATGCAAAAATATAGACAAGCTCTCTATATCGCCATAATTCTTCTATATCAATAGAAAAACCCGCAGGTGGCTTGATGATCTCAAATTCGGCTGATTTATTATTCATGGTAATAAACTATCTTTGCTAAATGAAAAAGGGTTAATCTTTTATAAAAAACTTCTAATGCTAACATTAGCTATCTGCACATACAATAGGGCATCTTTATTATCAGCATGTTTTGAAACCATAAAAAATCAGGATTATCAAGGCGTCTTTGAATTGTTAATCATTGATAATAATTCTACGGATAATACAAGACTCATTTGCCAAAAGTTAAAAGAAAATACTTCTTCCTTTGAAATTAATTATTTTCTAGAGACTGTTCAAGGACTTGCCAACGCTAGAAATCGAGCCATCCAAGAAGCCAAAGGGGAATATATTTATTACCTTGATGATGATGTTCTTTTACCTTCAAACTTTATCCGTACTTTCTATCAAGAAGTCTATGCTTCCCGTAATAAAATTTACGCCTTTGGAGGCAAAATAATACCCCATTTTAATGTCCCCAAACCACTCTGGTATAACAAATATACTGCGGCTAACTTGTATGCGGCACATGATGAAGGCGATGTCAAAAAAGTTTATAGAAAAGGCATATTTCCCTATGGTGCAAATATGGGTTTTTATAGACCTATTTTATTAAAACACCAGGTGAAATTTAATCCCAATTTGGGTCGAATCGGTTCTATTGGGCTAAATGGTGAAGAAACTGCTTTTTGTTCCCATTTAAGCAAACTAGGTTATGCAATGTATTATATTCCTAAATTAAGTTTAAAACATCAAATAACTGCAAACCGTTTAGAGGAAAAATATATCAAAAATCTATCGGAAGGTTATGGAAAATCACTATGGATTTATAACAAAAATAAAGGTTTCTTTTCCCAGTTATCCGCCTTGATTGATATACTTTACAAATACTTTGGTACCCTAGGGTTAGTGCTGTATTATTTTCTTTTTAAAAGAAATAGCCATATTGCCATGCATTTATTATCTACCAGAGGATATATTACAAAAGACTTTTTTCGTGCTATCCTATCGGAGAAGGGATAAAAAATTGTATCTGACATAAATTGCTTTCTTCTTTAAGAACAGCAATAATTTATACCACCTTTTGTTAAAACGAGTTTTTTTTCTTTCTAAAAATGAAATCAAAGATTCCTTCTCTTCATTGGTTAAACCAGTACTTTGTTTTGTGAAATTAATTATTTTGTCAACAGTTTGAAATGTGAAAGCTTGGTCTTTAGGCTTGGCAATATCTCTAATAAAATCATACAAATGTGCAGCTTCCCTAGTTTTTAAATGGTATTGTAAAATATCCTTAAAAGCGATTTGAGAAATTGCAATTGCATTTTCTTTTTGTTCTCTTGTTTGCTCAAAGGAAATACTTGAAGCGTGTTGACGGTAGTGATACAAAGGTTTTTGAACAACGATAGCTTTTCCTTTAGAAACAACTCTCATTAAAAAATAATAATCATCCGCTGATTGTATCTCAGCACGAAACCGTATTTTCTCTTTTTCTAAAAAAGATCGCCTGACCATACTGGCCGGAAAGTGAAAAGGTATTTGAAAAAGTGCTTTTACACGGAAAGGTAGTGGTTTGCCCTTATATCTCCAAACTTGATTATGCAAACCAAAGACGCCTATATTTGAGCCACAAACTACTAATTCTTCATCAGCTTCTAACACGTTTACTTGTTCTTCAAAACGGGTTGATTCGTTAAGATCATCACTATCACAGAAAGCAATATATTTTCCTTGTACCAAATCTAATCCCATATTCCTAGCATAAGAAACCCCTCTATTTTCAGTATAATTAATGTATCGAATTCTACAATCAGCCTGCTTATTAATCCATTCTTTTGTACCATCTGTCGAACCATCATCAATAATAATCAATTCAAAATCTGTAAACGTTTGGTTAAGGATAGTCTCAACGGTTTCGGGTAGATATTGTAGCCGATTATAGGTGGGTAAGATCACAGAAATAAGGGGTTTGAAAGCCATCTATATCGTGGTATTTAAACATCCCCTTTTTGGCAAGAGGTTAATAATTCGATCTATTGTTTTTGAAACACGCTGTTTTATAATTGTATAGAAAAAACTTCAAGTAATTAATAATGATAAAGTCCAGCTTACAACGAATAAGATTTCCGTTTTTTCTTCCTTTTAGCAGGCAAAGTCCCATCTTCTGGGAGCCTATCAGGGGCAGGCACTACAGCATCCGGTTCCAGACCAAAGGCATCGAATAATTTTTCAAACTCCGAAAAATCAAGCGATTCCATTTGCCCCATACCCTGCTCCATCATACCCATCATTTCTTCTAAAGGAAACTCTTTTAGTCCTTCTTCAAGAAAAAACTCTAAGCCATATCCCGGCTGAAAGTCTTCGAGATTCTTAAAGAAAAAAGTATCTACAAAAATACCGGAGTCAGCATCCAAGCCTAAGTCTTTAAAAATACTTTGAAATTGTTCCTCCATTTTTTCCAGATCTTCTTGCAGTTTTTCATCATCAAATTGCGCGAAGGCTGAGGAAAAGGAAAACATGGCAAATAAGGTCAGTATACAAATTTTATTTTTCATGATATAAACGATTTATTGTAAAGGGCTATCCCTAATTTCGTATAAGCTTAATGGTGTCGGTACTACGTACCTCAATCAATCTGTCTATTCCTCTAGGGCTACAAACGGTGTCGGTTCTCTGAACCTCTTGTTCATAAAACTTTTACGAATACGAACTTTAGCTCCGGAGGAGCAGAACCATTTGTAGAACAAAGATTCAGCAATAGTTATTTCTAGGTGCAGAGCACCGGCACCAAAAGTAATAATTTGCACCTTAGATTAACAATAATTTGGGAGCAGCAAAATGAATCATCTTAGGTATTCCCAAGGCCAATAAGACTGCTTCCTCTCCTGTTTTCAGGTTATCTTTAATAAATTCAAAAACAGGAGGATTGTGTTTCAAAGAAAGCTTAGGATTTACAACATGTCCTATTTCTGTATCTCCGAGCACGATTTGAAAAAACCTTGAATCGTGGGCTTGTCCATTAATTCTAGCAATCAGTCTTTTCGTTTTAGCACTATAAAGCAAGGATTCATCTTTAATCGTTCCTATGAATTGCTTATTGATATGGAGATCAATCAGATGCTTTTTCAATCGGTATATAAATTCCAACCTTGAAGTCTTTACATATAGAACGGCATTCGTATCTTTGGAAATATACTTTTTGTAATTAAAAACAAGTAACGGCTCATGATATATACTCGTAAACATCCCCTTTCCAGTTGTAATTAAACCTTCATCTATAGTTGCCTCGACAAGATTATAAGAAAGCAGCCCAAGGTTCTCTCTATCCCAAGGTACAAGCTGATCTACCCAAGGTTGAATATCGGCCTGCATGGTTTTGAGATCCGCTCTTACCTGCGAATTACCGGGTTGATAGTTTTTTAAATACTTAAAGATCATATAAAAGCTTACAAGATTTTGACGAAAAACTCAACTCAAGATAACACCTGACAGATGTGATTAAGATAATAATAACAAATAAAAAACAAAATCCACTCTTTTTACTATAAAAGAGTGGATTTTTACGACAAAAGGTATTGGGGTTAATTTTAAATAAAGTCCCCTAGCCCAAATAAGATTTTAAATTATTCCGGTTATAAGATTTGCGCAACCGGCGAATGGCCCTTTCCTTAATTTGCCTCACTCTTTCTCTGGTTAGGCCATACAGGTCACCAATTTCTTCTAATGTTAGCGACTTATACCCATTTAAACCATAATAAGAAGACAAAACCTCTACTTCTCTTGGAGAAAGGATAGACAAACCCTGCTGAACCTCCACTTTCAAGGATTGCTCCATGAGGTTAGTATCAGGGCTTTCTGTCTCTCCAGCAGAGACAACATCTAGCATCGTAGAATCGCCCTCATCACCACTTAATGGTGCATCGAAGGAAACATGTCTGCCGTTACCTTTGAGCATATTACGCACCTCCTTAGGTGTCATATCCAGCAATTCTGCCAATTCTTCATGCGTTGGTTCCCTTTCAAACTCCTGCACAAAAGACAAAAATGCTTCATTGACCTTATTGTAAGACCCAACCTTATTGAGTGGTAACCGCACTATTCTGGAATATTCCACAATAGCTTGTAAGATGGATTGTCTGATCCACCAAACGGCATAGGAGATAAACTTGAACCCCTTCGTTTCATCGAATCTTTTGGCTGCTTTCATCAAACCAACGTTGCCTTCATTGATGAGATCACTCAAAGAAAGGCCTTGATTTTGGTACTGTTTGGCTACAGAGACGACGAACCTCAAGTTGGATTTAGTTAGAACCTCCAGAGCTTTGTGATCACCAGCACGGATTTTCCTTGCTAACTCAGCCTCATCATCAGCTGAAAGCATAGGGATTTTGCCAATATCATTGAGATATTTGTCTAAGGCAAGGCTTTCCCGAGCGGTAATTTTGTTAGTAATTTTTAGTTGACGCATACAATTTTGGATTAAAGATACGTTTATTCGACGTTAATTAATAGACGAAAAAAAAGTAAAAATGTTGCTTTTTTCAAAAAAAACTTGACTTTTATCGAAAAACGTATATGCATGATTTTGATAACTATTACAATAGTAGGAGGGAAAAAGTTTCATAAATACAAAAAAAATGCCCGATTTCAGCAAAAAAGCTAAAAGCGGGCATTCCAGAGCTAGAGTTCTCTTTTATTTTTTATGATAGCTTGGTTTTCTATCTCCATCATGGCGCCCGCCATCTCTCCGGTTATCCCGACGATCATCTCGCCTGTCGCGTCGATCTCCTCCACCCGGAGGCGGATCAAGCAATGCTTTCCGAGAAAGTCTCAATTTGCCGGTTTTCGGATCAATACCGATCAATTTCACCTTTACCTCATCTCCTTCTTTGTATACATCCTCTACATTATGAATCCTTGAATGTGAAATTTCGGATTTATGCAACAAGCCGGACTTTCCACTAAAATCAACAAAAACGCCATATGGCATAACGGAGGCTACTTTAGCATCGAAGACATCCCCAACTTCCGGCATAAAGGTAATTTCCCTGATTCGTTTTAAGGCCGCGTCAATAGATGCTTTGTTAGAGCTGGAAATATTTACAACACCTTTATCTTCAACTTCTTCAATATTAATAACCGTTTCCGTTTGCGCTTGAATTTCCTGGATGATACTTCCTCCAGGCCCGATAACAGCACCAATGAAACTCTTATCAATAAGAATTTCGACAATTCTAGGTGCATGTGGTTTGAAGTCTTCTCTCGGTTCGCTTATAGATTCCGCCATACAATCAAGGATATGGAGGCGACCAACACGAGCTTGCTCAAGGGCTTTTTCAAGTTGTGCATAAGGAAGTCCATCAATTTTAATATCCATCTGGCAACCTGTAATTCCCTTTGTCGTTCCCGTCACTTTAAAATCCATATCTCCCAAGGCATCCTCATCCCCTAGAATATCGGAGAGAATCGCGATACGATCGCCCTCTGCAATCATTCCCATTGCAATTCCGGAAACCGGAGATTTGATTTTGATACCACCGTCCAGTAGGGCAAGAGAACCGGCACAAACCGTTGCCATAGAGGAAGAACCATTAGATTCAAGGACATCGGAAACAATTCTCAAGGTATACGGGTTTTCTTCCGGCAAAACCTGGCGTAAAGAACGCCCTGCAAGATTGGCATGACCAACCTCACGCCTACCTGGGCCACGCATAGGCTTGGTTTCCCCTACAGAATATGCTGGGAAATTATAGTGCAAGATAAAATTATCGAAAGATTTTTCCATTGCCGTATCCAACATCAAGTTATCCAGCTTAGTACCTAGCGTAAGTGATGCGAGTGCCTGTGTTTCCCCCCTATTGAAAATAGCAGAACCGTGCGTTGAAGGCAAATAATCAACTTCAGTCCAGATCGGCCTAACTTCATCCAGTTTCCGACCATCAAGCCGAATACTTTCATCAAGTACCATATCTCTGATAACTGTTTTTTTGATTTTATCTATATAACGCTTAACGATCTCCCCTCTTTCCTCCATAAATTCTTCGCCTTTCTCTTCGGTATACTTTTCAATCAGTTCATCCTTAATTTCAGAAAAACGTTTTTTCCGTTCTTTCTTATCCAAAAACGCACTAGCAACCTCATAACATTTCTTCCCAATGTGTTCTTTAATTTCCGCCTTCAAATCCTCATCTTCCTCTGGCAATGTAACTTCTCTCTTCACAGTGGCTTTTTCGCCAACCAATTCTGCTAATGCCAATTGCGCATCACACTGCACCTTAATCGCCTCATGGCCAACCTTAATCGCCTCAAGGAGTTCTGCCTCGGAACATTCCTGAGCATCACCCTCGACCATCATCACATTTTCTTTAGTTGCAGCAACGATAATATTAATATCAGCCTCTTTCAGTGCCTCTCTTCTCGGATTAACCACATATGCTCCCCCTATTCTAGCGACACGAACTTCTGAAATTGGCCCAGCAAAAGGGATATCAGATACCGCCAGCGCAGTAGAAGCAGCCAAGGCAACAAAAGCATCTGGTACTATTTCTTTTTCCGCAGAAATAAGGTTTATAATAATCTGAGTATCATTCATATAGCCATCCGGAAACAAGGGGCGAATAGCTCTATCTACAAGTCTGGAAATTAAAATTTCATAGTCAGACAAACGCGCTTCCCTACGGAAGAAATTGCCAGGAATACGCCCCGCCGAAGCAAATTTCTCCTGATAATCAACAGAAAGAGGAAAAAATGACTGGCCTTCTCTGGGTTCTTTAGCAGAAACCGCACTTGCAAATAGCATGGTATTGCCAATACGCACAACACACGACCCGTCTGCCTGCGTTGCCAATTTCCCTGTTTCTAGGGTAACGGTTTGACCGTCAGGCAATTCGAAGGACTTACTAATTGGAATCTTTTGTCCCATAAATTTATCTTTTAAACTTTATTTTAATCAAATTAACACGCACAAATGTTGATTCTATATACGAACAAAAAACAGAATCAAACAGAAAAACGGATTAGGGAATGACTAGTTAGTAACAACTTTGTGATATGCTTGAGTATATTTATTTTGGTATAGATAGAAATACGAGCTTACGACAAAGAGAAAAGTAAAAAACAAAAGAGCAAGCCTCAGGGTGTGAAGTTTGCTCTTTTGGATTTTTATTTACGCAAGCCTAATTTCTCGATAAGAGCACGATATTTAGCAATATCTTTTTTGGCTAGGTATTGCAGCAGGCGTTTTCTTTTACCCACCAAGGTCAATAACGTCCTTTTACAGGAATAGTCTTTCTTATTTTTTTTCAGATGTTCCGACAACCCTTTAATTCTGTGGGTAAATAAGGCTACTTGTGCTTCTGTAGAGCCGGAATTCGTTTCAGAACCTCCAAATTCTTTGAAAATTGCGAAACGTTGTTCTTTAGTTAAATACTCAGGCATTTTTATTTAAAATTAAATTTACCAATAGTGATTACAAAAATCATTTATAGCGGCTGCAAAGCTAAGGAATTTAAAGCAGAACATAAAGTTTATCCGGATTTTATTTGCTTTTTCCCAAAAAACACAAATGATTGAAAATCAACAATATAGGGCAAATTGTTTATAAAAAAACACCATTTAAAGCAGAAAACAGCCCA
>JAHDGC010000268.1 GCA_020627865.1 Saprospiraceae bacterium
GATTACCCACCAAGGGTGCAGCCATCTCGGTTCCATCAAGCTTGCCGTTGAAGGTGGCTTGTCCAATCACAATATCCTGTGGAATACCGGAGCCACTACAGCAACGCTTGATAACTTACTTTCTGGTTTCTACACCGTTACGGTTACAGACCAAAGCAACAGTGCTGCAGTGCTTGAAGTCCTCGTGGAAGAACCTTTATTGGGCTGTGATGAATCATCGTGGGATTGTCCTGCGGTGCTCCACTTGCAAAACACGATTACGGATACCGTGTATCAGGCGAACGGGATGATTAATGCTAGCACGTTGTTGGAGTCTGGTTCTAGAACTTTATTTAAAGCAGGGGTGAATGTGTTGTTGGACGGTGGCTTCGAGGTGGAGCAGGGAGCAGCGTTCGAGGTGCAGATTGAGGGCTGTGATTATTAAATGGTGGGAAAGTTATCAGATCAAACCTAGTCGGTAGCTTCAAGCTGCTGACTAGATTTGAAACAAAATACAAAAATGTGAAGCTATGGAAAAGGTATGTTGCAAAGCATACCTTTTCTGTTTTTATAACCGTTTGTAAACGTTTACAAACATCTACAAACGTTTACAAACGCAATTAAACGTTTATTATGCGACTAGTTTTTGTTTAAGCTATATTTTTGTGTCTGTAGGAATCCGATTATTATACAAGCACAATCATTCTATGAAAGAAGGACAAGAAGAAAGGGGAGAACAGCCCGAAAGAAACAACAAATACGATAGGTTATTTAAGGAGAATATGCAAATTGTTGTGCCACGATTGGTAGAAAAATATTTTGGTATTAAGATTGTTGCATCTGAAGTTCTTGAGGCCAAACTACAATCAACCATAGAACGGGAGGTCGATTTTTTACGCATTGTAAAGACAGATAAGGGCGAAGAATTTATCCTGCATATCGAGTTCCAAAGCAATAATGAATCTGATATGATTTATCGGATCAAAGAATACAACGCGATTATTGAACGGCGATGGAGGCAGGAGCAACAGCGCAAGAAAAAGAGTGCACGTAAGGCCATGTTGGAAATCCGCCATTATGTTATTTACTTGGGTAAGGGCAGGATGACGATGCCAACCCAGTTAGCAGAGAAATATGTGTTTCGTCAATTTGAGGTATTGAGTTTGAACCAACTTGATTTTGATAAGATGTTACAATCACAGATTCCAGAGGAAATCATTTTAGCCATACTAAGCGATTTCAAAGGAGCAGACCCAGAAAGAATTATCCGCCTGATAGTAGGAAAGTTGAAAAAATGCAGTAAAAATGATGCAGAACTAAAAAAGTTCATGGAACAATTGAGAGTTTTGTCAGATTTACGTAAATTAGAGAAAAAAACTATTAAAACCATTAAAAATATGCCAGTTACATTCAATATAGAAGGTTTTTATACTTATAAATTAGGGAAAAAGAAAGGAATAGAGGAATATCAGAAAAAGGCAATCGTTGCTATGTTGATGCTTGGAAATAAACCAGAAGATATTGCAGAACACCTTGAGGTACCCATTGAATTTGTGGAAAAAATTCAGGAGGAGTTAAATTGATCGTTAAAACGATTTAAAATATAGTATGGTCGTATTGCATACGACCCATTAGTGGTCGGGAAATCTGGGAGATAGCTTAAAACTATCTCCCAAGTTTATACCTATATTTTACTCCACACACCCCTCAGTCCTAACCTCAAACGCTGCCCCCAACTCCACCTCAAAACCCGCCTTCAGCAGCACACAATTTCCTGCATCATAAATGATATCGGATTCATCAGGGATAAAATTCGTAGCTTCAATATAATTAGAAACTTGCCACAAATAATATTGATTCGCCTGATGATCGGTATTCAAAATTCTAATATCATCACAAGCATCACAGTGATCCGCGATACCATTTTGATCCAAATCCGTAAAATATTTTTTCGCTTTTTGAAAGGCATTTTTACCAATAACAATCCCCATCTTTCTTCCCGGAATATCATCCGCAGGAGGATGAATACCACCCCATATTCTCGACATGGCAGATTGATCCGCAGCATCTTGATAAGTAGCCCATTGTAATTCAATGTCCACACTTGGGCCATCTTCAAAAACCAAAAATTCATTTTGAGTAGCCAGATGCGTCCCCAATCCTCCGGGGAAAAACGGATCGCCCGTGAGTAAGGTTAATACCTCGGCAGCAGCCCTTGAAAAAGTAGAGTGACCAGAAACAAAACCGGCAAAAGGTGGCGTCACGAAAGAAGGTCTTTGGTACGGAACCCAATCTTCCAACAATATCCAGCCTACACCCGCTACATCCGTATCTACATTGTTGATGACACTATGT
The DNA here is from genome assembly GCA_020627865.1 of Saprospiraceae bacterium. Lineage (GTDB taxonomy): Bacteria > Bacteroidota > Bacteroidia > Chitinophagales > Saprospiraceae > JAHDGC01. The sequence continues at coordinate 2,335 of JAHDGC010000268.1, forward strand.
CCTCTCCAGGCTTTCACTTTGAATTTATCCAGGTTTTCATTATTGCTTCCTACAAGCGGATCACCTGCTTTAATGATTTCTACATATCCGGAAATGAGGGGAATACCTGCTGGATGATAGTTGGCCAATGTCGGATTAGTGCTTTGTCCAAGTTCTGCCATTGCGCGGATAGCAGAAACAGGACGAATATAATCATACCAACCCTTTGCTCCCCAAGAGGCAACAGCAGCATCGTGCATGGCGCCACCCATTGCAAGATAGGATTTGACATACCATTCCGTTTCCTGCATGATATTTCCTTGCCCTTCAAATTTTCTTATAAAATCCGGATGATCCGCAACATAGTTTAATAAAGTAAACCAATGACCGGGAGGTGTTTCCGAATCTGGCCCATCTGCCCAGAATTCGGCGAGCACTCTGGCAAAATCTCCCCTCGGGACAATGTTTGCGGGATAAGGTGTATTTGTGCTGGGGTTGATGGCATGACCTATGTTAGTGCAACCTCCATCAAGCTGATCGTAAAAGCTCGGATAATCCGAAATCTGTTCCGGAAGTGGAGCGCTGTTTCCAGAAACCCCTGGAGAAATATCCACCATTACGCCATCAGAGGAATCCAGATGAGCAGACCAAATCAAGGTGGTTAAAAATCCCCATTGGTAGTCTGCTGTTTGTCCGGAACCATCCATTTGGAGATAGGGTGGATTGCCGGGATCATGATAAGTCCAGTAGTCATAATTGTTTCGGGTATTTATTGTTAAATTGTTCGGGCTTAATGCAAAGGGAGATACGGCTCCCCACTCTGGACTCAAAAATTCAGGTGTTGCGCCGGGGATGACATTGCCACTTTGATCAATGAAAATCTGGAGGGTAAGGGGTTGCCAGCGGTTATAGTCTGTAATGGTGGGGTTGCCGGGATCTTCTATACTTAAACCCGCATTGATCGGTTGGTAATATTGGTTGGTATAATCCATTTGTTCATTAGCACCATCTTGTAACCCAAAATCTATGATACACTGTGCGATATAATTCCCTAGTGCGGCAGGGGAACCCGTTGAATAGTCTGTGGTATTGATGAAAAAGTTGTAGCCCAGCTTGCTCATGTGAAAATTATAAGCCGGTAGCAAAAGGTCTTTGCTCGGAGAATTGGCAAAGCGATGTTGCAATAGCCGGTAAGCAGCGAAACTAATGGCCTCTCGCGTTGCTGCTTCTGGATCAGCTGGAGCTGGGATGCCATTAAAATTACAGGAAAATCCATCTACGGTTTGCCCCAATAGATAAGTGCAGGCTTCTGGATGATAAGTTGCCCAAACATCCCACATCGCGATGGCGGTATGGAAAAGGTTTCGTGCATGTACTGTTGGTCTAGCAAAGTCTTTCCGGATAGATTCCAGTAATAATTCATTCCATTGCCTTGCAATATCAAGCGAGGTATCAATGACGGCAAAACCGGGTGGCTCCGTACAATCGGGCGCAGGGTTAGCAGGGCAAGGGTCACAAGCATCGACGAGGCCATCCCCATCGAAGTCGGAAGCACTGGTAACGAGGAAGCAATTATCCGAAAGGAAAACACTATATCCCGAACACTTGCCGAGTACGACATCTTGTAGCCCATCATTGTTAATATCGAGAAAACTAAAATCGTAAACATTTTGATCCCAAGGATAAGTTTCTCCTGCATAACTATCTTGAAACAATCCATTTACATTTTCTAGGAAAGCAAATTTTCGATTTGTGGTCATGCAGGGCGGAATGTCGACGTCAACATCACAAACCGCAATATCAAAGTCCCCGTCGAGGTCTAAATCTGCATGATGGACATTACCTCCAAACCTTATTGTTCGGGAAGAATATATTTCTGTGCTGATGTAATTTACAGCAACATCCGGTGTCGTGGTATTGGCAATAAGCTGATAATCATAGGTATCATCCACGACATAGAGATCAAGTTTATTGTCTTGGTTAAAATCAGCGACAGTAAACATGTAAGGAGCATCTCCGGATGTACCTGTTGTTGTGATACTGATTTTTTGGGTGTTGGAGAAATGTCCTGTACCATCATTGAATAGAAGGAAAAGTCCTTGGGTATTCCATGGCGCTACAGGGTAGAGGACAGACGTCTTCAAGATGTCATTATCGCCATCGTTGTCCATATCATGAATTTCGATAGAGGTACCAAAAGCGGAGTTTCTAAAGTCGCCGAGTCTACTTTGTGATTCATCTGTAAAATGCCCGGTGCCGTCATTGATTAATAAGAAGTCCAGGGCTATACCCGTGAATTGATTATAATTGTTAAAGTAAATATCCATTGCTCCATTGCCAGTAACATCGCCACCCCATACCGCACAAAACAGTAAATCATTGCCGGGTAGTATTGGAAGCCGCGTTGCCGATTCATCCACAAGCCCGAGCCAGTTGTTGTTGGCATCTAGCCCCCTGTTTTTAAAATACATGGGTTGTTGCTCGAAAGTATTGGCGATGATAACATCAAGCCAACCATCACCATCAAAATCACCGATGAAAACATCGCGTGCATAGCTGGGATTGCTGATAAATTCGGGAGCATAGATGCTGGTTTGATCCACCAATTTCCCATCAACATTCATGAGCAATAAATCTGATTTTGGTGGTTCTGTAGAATTGGAGAAAGGTTCTTTTCGTACAACAATAATATCGGCAAATCCATCATTGTTTAAATCCGCTGTGGCCATGTCTTTTTCTTCGTCATCCGTATTGGCAACAGAGGAAAGGGTAAGGTGAGATTCCGTGACATCTTGCCAGTCAAGCCACTGTCCGTTAAGAAAACAGCTTGAGCATAGGTGCAAGATACATAGAAACGTAAGTTTTTTTAAGTATAAATCAGTTACTTTTCTTTGGGTCATAATAATTGTGTTTAAGGATGTTTTTATTAGGAAAAATCAAAAATTTAAAGGAACCTGCCAGTTGTGTAAAATGCAGCATTAGGTTAATATCGGAATTCGTTTAGCAGGAATCAGGTAGTCTTCGGAAAGAGGCTTGTAGCTTTAATATTATTAAGTAAAAATAGGAAATATTAATCTATGCGAGAAATATTTTAACAACTAAATACACTTTGGTCTTTTTATTAGTAATACGAGATTCCTTATTTGGGAATGTACTGTATTGCTCAGGAATGAACGATAGTATCGGGAGGAGGTATGTGAATTTTATATTTGAGCATGACAATGAATTTTTTTTTTAAATATATTCGTAATATTTTTGTAGAGTGATTTATATTCCCTATAATTGTAGATTAAAGTGCATTTATACCAAATTTTGTACTAACCCAAACTAAAAACACCGACACATGTTTCTTAGGTTCTGTTCTCTAGTCAGATCGTCTGTTAAGCCTACCATTTCACATTTCAATTGTCTAAAGTTTTCAGGTGTATCTGATGTAGACATACGCAAGGAGACATTTACGTACCCTGTTTATATCGGAAGCACTATTCTGTATACTCTTCAAAAGTTAGTAACCCTATTTATGTTGAAGCCAGAGAGATTGATACTGCATCTTACAGGATGAGGCTAAGCGCATGAGCAGCATTTAGCGCCATCCTGTTTTTTCTTCGAAAGGATAATGTACACGGATAAAAGTCAGCATTTTTAAGATTATTTTTCATTTTGTTTTATTGACCGGAGATTTGTCCTTTCGGCTTTGGCAGTATATAGATTGTCAAGCTTGGGCAATCTTTTATTGTATTAAATCTAATTAGATTTTAATTCTATTAAATCAATAAATCATATTTTTTACCTGTAACATTTTAATCTTTTAAATTATGCTTAAAACAAAAATTTTACTGTGTATATTTTTCACCGGCTTCTTTGCAATATTTTCGCATGGCCAAAACCTGACTTATCAGGTGGATGGGAATAATCTCTACTCAAATGAGTGTGATGACTGTGTCTTTGCTGGAGGCCCTGATTACCGGGTTTATGCCCGTGTGCAAGATCAGGTCAATACCACTTGGTCTAACTGGAATTTTGAAGAAGATAATAGTAGTCGTTGTAATTGGTTTAATGTCAGTAATAATTCTTGGAGGAATAATACGACAGGAAATGATGCAACAGTCATTACTGTTCAGTTAGATGCACTTGAAGATGATAACGCTATTTGTGGTGGAAGTGATGGGGATTGTCCTGGTTTTGCTACTGTTGGAACGAATCAAATTTCTTCAAGACCACCTTGTACTTGGTATTCCTATACGGAATTCCGCACTTGTGATGGTGTGCAGTGGGGGATACAGTATTCTTATTACTACACCTACAATGACCTGCTACCGGGTTCGGTAACGAATGCTTCTACCTCTTCTTGTAACAGCTTTGATCCTTCTACAATTCTTAATGTTACCAGTGCCACAAAATGGGCAACTTACCAGTGGGAGGTTTCTACAAATGGAGGAACTTCTTGGACTGCGGTTAGTGGTGCAACGAGTGCTTCTTACAATCCGCCATTGTTAACACAAACGACTTCTTACAGAAGAAGAGCAAATGATTGTAACAACAGGACAAAGTATAGTAATGTAGTAACGTATACAATTAACACTTCTTCTACGGCTTATACCAGTTTGGCAAGTCCTGCCTCTACGGATATTTGTAGTGGTGAGTCACTCACCCTTGAGGTAGCCGGCGGTTCTGCTGGAACAGGGGCAACTGCTGTTTGGTACTCCGATGCTACTTTGAACAACGAAGTCGGTTCAGGAAATCCTTTTAATACAGGGCCACTTACCGCTAGCCAAACGTATTATGTTGTTCGCGAAGGTGACTGTAATACGACAGCTGCTTTTGAAGTAAGTGTATTTGTTGAGACTGAACCTACACCTTACACGACTTTAGTTAGCCCAAATCCGTCGGTAGTCTGTGTCGGTCAACAAGCTGTTATCGAAGTTAGCGGAGGTAGTGGAAGTCCTACTACCGCAACGAATTGGTATTCTGACCCACAACTTACTTCCTTGGTGGGAACGGGTAATCCATTTACCACCGTACCGATCACTTCCGATATAACTTATTATGTCGTTCGGGAAAACTATTGTGCAAGAACCCAATATCTTGAAGTAAATCTGACCGTTACCCCGGATACGGATGGCGATGGTATTTGTGATGTGGATGATATAGATGATGATAATGATGGCTTACTGGATTTGTTTGACAATGATCCGCTCAATCCATTTAGTTGTATAGATTCCGATGGGGATGGCTGTGATGACTGTTCCGTTGGGGTAGATGGTTTCGGGCCGTTGGCGGATAACTCCACTGCGAATGATGGTACCGATACCGATGGTGATGGCATTTGTGATTTCGGTGATCCGGATGATGATAACGACGGTGTTGCGGATGTTGATGATACCAATCCGCTCGATCCATTTGTTTGTCAAGATGCAGATATGGACGGTTGTGATGATTGCTCTAATGGGGTAGATGGTTTCGGCTCTGCTGACGATTTTGATCCGGCAAATGATGGCCCAGATTTAGATGGTGATGGCATCTGTGACCTTACGGATACCGATCTTGATAATGATGGTGTGACCAATAGTGCGGATGCTGATCCTGCCGATCCATTTGTTTGTCGTGACCTTGATGGAGATACTTGTGATGATTGCTCTCAAACTGGAGCGAATGAAAGTGGTGGTGATCCATTCAACGATGGTGCTGATGCTGATGGAGATGGCATTTGTGATTTGATGGATATGGATGCGGATAATGACGGTGTTGCTGATGCTGATGATTTAGATCCGAATAATCCGTTTATCTGTGCGGATGCAGATGGTGATGGTTGTGATGACTGTTCTCAAACTGGTCCAGATGGTAGTGGCGGCGATCCGATGAATGATGGCCCTGATAATGATGGGGATGGCTTGTGTGATGCTGGTGATCCGGATGATGATAATGATGGTTGTTTAGATACAGATGATGATAATCCATTTGTCGCTAGTAGCGATACCGATATGGATGGTTTGGCTGATGATTGTGATCCGGATGATGATAATGATGGTGTGGCTGATGCTGCGGATACAGCTCCTCTTGATCCATTCGTCTGTGCAGATGCAGATGCAGATGGTTGCGATGATTGTTCTCAAACTGGAGCAAATAATAGTGGAGGTGATCCGATGAATGATGGTCCGGATACGGATGGTGATGGTCTTTGCGATACAGGAGGGGCTGATTTAGATGTAGATGGTGATGGTGTACAAAACAACGTAGATACGGATCCGTTCGATCCATTCGTCTGTGCGGATGCCGATGCGGATGGCTGTGACGATTGTTCTGTAACTGGGGCAGATGGTAGTGGAGGTGATCCGATGAATGACGGTGTAGATACAGATGGTGATGGCCTTTGTGATACAGGAGGGGCTGATTTAGATGTAGATGGCGATGGTGTACAAAATAATGTAGATACCGATCCATTTGATCCTTTTGTATGTGCAGATGCCGATGCGGATGGTTGTGATGATTGCTCTGTAACCGGAGCCGATGGCAGTGGTGGTGATCC
>JAHDGC010000269.1:0-2887 GCA_020627865.1 Saprospiraceae bacterium
TCTTGCTGATAGTCTTATTCTTTCCGAAAAACTGAAGCCTGTATACAAGAAAAAAGCTTTTAATCATAACAATACCAACTTCAGTAGGAATATTCTGGAACAGGACTATGCCACAAAAAAAGGCAAGATGGTACAGTTGGTTTTTCAAGATGATGATTACCTCTTTTACGAAGAGGAACTGAATATACAGGAAGTCATCCCAGCTTTCTCTACCCGTTATCAGGAGCAGAAACAAAAAGCAGGGCATTATCCAGAGCAAACTGACGAAATGATTACCCCCGACCCTATTCCTGATGTCTTTCAATCACCAGCGCAAGAAGAGCAACCTTCTGAAGAAATACAGCAAGAGCAAGAAGAACAGGAGGAGGAAGAAGAAGAGGACTCAGATAGCTTCCTTTTCCAGAGCGAATTTGATACCAACGAAGAGGAAGAAGTCGTCGAAGAAAAAGAAGAAACCCCTGAAAAGCCAGAACAGACCATAGAAACAGAAACAAAACCGGAACAAAGCCAGCCAAAGGAAGAGTCTTTCTATGCAAAGGCAGAACAATTGCCTGGACAGCTTCACAATTTCCGTTCTTCCAGAATTATCCCTTATAGAACAAAATTCAAAACGGATTTTGTAACCACCCAACTCGACAACAGTTTGTTGTTTGGTGGCCTCGATAGTTATGCGGGTAATGTACAGGAATACAGCTTACCTCCTGTTGGTATATTATTTAAAGGAAACGTAAAAGATTTGTTAGAAGATTACGAAATCGAAGGTGGTATTCGTATTCCGACAACGTTCAATGGTGCAGAATACTTCATGGTACTCAAGGATAAGAAAAAAAGGTTAGATAAAATCTATGCTTTCTACAGAAGGGCATTAAAGCACAATAATCCCGATCCTTCCATTTCAGACAAATATCGGGAAACCATTAACCTTGCCCAGTTTGAAGTCCGGTATCCACTCAACATTTTTGCAAGCCTCCGTGCTCGTGCCCAACTCCGTTTTGACAAACAGATTCAATTGGCGACCAATGTCCCCATGTCTCCTAGTCCAGTCCCTATTTATGATAATCCCCTCAGCACTCCTTCTGTCAATAATCAGCGGATAGGGTTAAGGCTTGAGTATGTTTATGACAATACACTGGATGTTGATGTCAATATCAAGAACGGGCTTCGTGCTAAGGTTTATGCCGAGATGATGAAACGGTTCCAGTTTGATTTTGCGGATAATGTTTCTTTTGATGTTAGTGATGGATTCCTAACCGTTTTTGGTATCGACGGACGCTATTACCAACGACTGGATAAGCATTCTATCTGGGCGACTAGAATTGCTGGAGCAACTTCTTTTGGTGCAGAAAAAATTCTCTATGTATTGGGCGGTGTAGAAAATTGGATATTTCCACCACAAGGAAATGAGAATCCCTTCCCTTCTACCGAAGATTTTGCATACCAAACACTGGCCAGTAACCTAAGGGGCTTCCGCCAGAACATTAGAAACGGGAACAGCTTCCTCTTGATGAATACCGAACTAAGGGTGCCTATCTTTAAGTATGTTTCGCAGCGCATCCGTTCCTCATTCTTTAGGAATTTCCAAGCCATTGGCTTTTTCGACATCGGAACAGCTTGGCAAGGCGTTTCCCCTTTTAATGATGAAAACCCGATCAATACCCGCTACATTCAAACAACACCCCCAGATGTCGTTGTAAAAGTAAAATACTTCCGTAATCCTATTGTCTACGGCTACGGCTTCGGTGTCAGAACCATGCTTTTTGGCTACTTCCTTCGATTGGACTATGCCTGGGGCGTAGAAACAGGAGAAAGACAAGACCCAAGGTTGTATTTTTCTATGGGTATGGATTTTTAAGCCCAAAAAATTTGTATAAAAAAAGCGAACGATCCGGCTTCGAAGCAGGTCGTTCGCTTTTTTTATGCTTGCAGATAAAACGTCAAATCCCCTTGATTATCATTTTTTTATCATAAAAATTTTCTCTATTCATAAATTCCTACTATATTTCGAAAAAATAAAAACATCTCACAAAAATGGAAACATTAACGACCAGAGGCATACAAATCAGCGTTGAAGTTTTCTATGATGCTGCAAATTCTAATCCTGATAAAAATAAGTTCTTCTTCACTTATCGGGTCACTATCGAAAATAAAAGTCAGGATACTGTCCAGCTTTTGGATAGGCATTGGTATATCGCAGACTCTGCCCTACTCGGTTTTGTTAAAGAAGTCGAAGGTCCTGGTGTTATTGGCAAACAACCTACACTCGAACCCGGAGAATTCCATCAGTATGAATCTTGGTCGCCTCTAAAATCTGAATTGGGCAAAATGCACGGCTATTATACCATGCAGCGTACTACCGACGGGACAAAATTCAAAGTGCGTATTCCGGAGTTTAAGCTTGTGGCGAGCTATGTGCTGAACTGATCTTTGCCTTATTTGATAACAAAAAAACTGTACAATTTCGGAATCGGATTCCGAAATTGTACAGTTTTTTATAGAACTAAAGAGAACAAGAACTTCTCTCCAATCGCCATCAATAACTAAAAACTATTCCCCGACTCCTTATAAATAACCGCCAGCACCACCTGCCCTACAGCCCGCAAAGATTTCTTATCAATATTACTCATATCATCGTTAACCGTATGCCAATGATCTCCAAAGGATTGGTCGCCAGCAGGTTTGTTGATGATGTCAATGGAAGGAATCCGCGCAATCGTATTGACAAAATAATGGTCATCCGTAACACCACCGGACAATTCATTGACAAAGAAATTGCCATAACCCATGTTTTTGGCCAATGTCCAAACCTTATTCGTAAGCCCTCTGGCATACTGCATCGAAAACCCTTCTTTCGGAAAACGCGATCCCTTTGTCCCAACCATATCCAACA
>JAHDGC010000269.1:2897-8817 GCA_020627865.1 Saprospiraceae bacterium
ATAGCCAGCCACATGATTGTTCCTTGACCAATACTGAGAACCCAATCCAATTCGGATCATTCGCACCATCATTCCCATAATCTTCCGAATCCACAAACATGATGTCTACGCCCATGTCAATTGGATTAAGCTTTATCTGACGGGCTATTTCCATCAATACACCGACCCCGCTCCCACCATCATCCGCTCCCAAAACGGGTGTTTTATGGTTCTTAGGATCGGGATCATGGTCTGCCCAAGGACGGGTATCCCAATGGGCGAAAAGCAAAACACGCTTCTCTTTTTCCGGATTAAATCGACCGATAATGTTGAAAGATTTCAGAACATCACCGGTGTATGCTTTGGCATCAAATTCCTGCACGACCACATCATCCGCGTAGCTTTTCATCTTGGCCACCAGCCAATCTTTACAAGCCACATGCTCCGGCGTATTCGGTACACGCGGCCCGAATTCTGTTTGTTTGGCGATATACTGATAAGCCGAATCCTTGTCAAAACGAGGAACCTTCACATTTTTTTTAACTACTGGTGGTTTCTTCTCCTGCACAGGTGGTTTTTGGACTTCGTCTTTACAGGCAACAAAAGCAATCATCAATATTGCTATCCATAAAAAGTGGTTTATTTTTGAACTGGACATCATAAGTACATGAGTTTAATAATGTGCAACTAACATATAGACATCAGATCGCTTCGCTGACAGACGTCAGACCTGTCTGCCAAGGCACTCAGGCAGGCGCGTCCGTGCTTGTTTCTCAGCAGACTGCTAAATTTTAGCAGAACAGCGTCTGTCTGCATGACAAGTCATGCAGGTCTGACATCTGATAATGAGCGATAGCGAATGGTCTAGGAACTAAATCTATTCTTTTTCGCAAAGAAAAGCATTAAGATCGTGGAAAAGAAATAAAATATTTCAAAATTCCGTAACTTTGTTTCTTAATTTTAAGACCAAAATCATGGCAACACCGAGAACAGTAGCATTTCATACCTTGGGCTGCAAGCTCAATTATTCTGAAACATCGGCCATCAGTCGGATGTTTGAGCAGGATGGTTATGCTGTTGTGAAATTTCAAGAAGGGGCGAATGTTTACGTCATCAACACCTGCTCCGTTACGGATTTTGCGGATCGAAAATGCCGGAAGACTGTTCGGCAAGCCTTGAAGCATGCGCCAGATGCTTTCGTCGTCGTCGTGGGTTGCTATGCACAACTTAAACCGAAGGAGATTGCCGCAATTCCAGGGGTTGATCTCGTCCTCGGTGCCGCAGAAAAATTCCGGATTCTGGATTTTATCAATGATCTTTCAAAAGCACCAGGAAAAGGACTTGTTCAAGCCGGTGATGTCAAGGAAGCCAATAGCTTTGTAGATGCTTTTTCTTTTGGAGATCGCACCCGTTCTTTTCTTAAAGTACAGGATGGCTGTGATTATAAATGTTCCTTTTGTACCATCCCATTGGCAAGGGGAAGTAGCCGCTCAGATGAGGTGGCCAGTGTCGTGGCAAATGCCAAGAAAATAGCCGAAATGGGTGTCAAGGAAATTGTGCTAACAGGAGTGAATATTGGTGATTTTGGTAATGGAACAGCAGTCATAGAAGGTACCAAACCGAGAAAGGAAGCCCTATTTATAGACCTGATTCGGGAGTTGGATCAAGTCGAGGGTATTGAGCGTTTTCGGATTTCATCCATTGAACCCAATTTGTGTACAAACGAAATCATCTCCTTTGTAGCACAATCTCAAAGATTTGTCCCGCACTTTCATATGCCCTTGCAATCCGGCAACAATAAGCAACTTAAAATGATGCGTCGCCGCTACAAAAGAGAGCTTTATGCAGAACGGGTGGCCCAAATTAAAAGATTGATGCCCCACTGCTGTATCGGTGTAGATGTCATCGTCGGTTTTCCGGGAGAAACTAAGGAAGATTTCCTTGAAACCTACCGTTTCATCAATGAATTGGACATTTCTTATTTACATGTTTTTACTTATTCGGAACGGCCCAATACACCTGCTGCGGAAATGTCCGACAAGGTAGATATGGGGGAAAGGAAACGAAGGAATGAAATGTTGCGCATGCTTTCGCACAAAAAGAGAATGCATTTTTACAATCAATTTTTGGGGCAGGAGCACAAGGTGCTATTTGAGGTGCATAAAGACAAAAATTTGATGTCAGGCTTTACTGAAAATTATATAAAAATAGAAGCTCCTTTGGAGTCGAATTTAATTAATACCATACAGCGGGTTCAACTAAGGGAAATTAATCCTGCCGGAAACGTGGCAGTTTCGTTGATTCCTGTTGAAGTCTAAAAAAATCATACTATGGCCATAGAGGATAAACATATGGATGTATTGCACAGCATCGAAACGGCTATCATCGGTGTTTATAGAAGCAATATGGAATTGAAGGATACTAATGCCACGCGTGCAGTACAGGCATTGATCGCATTTTATCGTTCAAAAGTCATGAAAAGGGAAGCCCCCTCGGCGCTTGATTTGAATGCATATGAGCTGGAAATGTATAACAATGTGCTTTCAATTCTGGAAATACGAGGAGAAATCGGAGGTTCAGAGCACCAAGAATCTCCTCCCAGAAGGAGATTCAGCCGAGCGATGAAGACACAAACACCGAGTGAGATTTATCTGGCTTGCTTACGCAGAATCGAAAAATCTATCAAAAGATGGAGTAGCCGTAACGGTATCAGAGGATATTTAAATTTTGTGAAGGATCATGTTTAGGGAGAGGCTTAGTCGCTCAACTCTTTTAATATATCTGCAATATTCAGTTTCAGATTTTCAAGGACGACAAATGATTCTGTCCATTTGATAATCTGCCAAGGTTGTTCTTTTTCTGCAATAAGGACGGACTGTAAATCGGTATATATCCAGATGACTTTTTCTACACCAAAATCCAACAATTCATTTGTTTTTTCATAATAATACCCAAAGGTATCCTTGATTTCTGACAGGTCGGCCTTTGTATCAATTTCAATGACAATCTTGGGAGGAACATCTAGATATTTGCTTTCCAGCTTTAATATTTTGTCTTTTACTTTTTGCTTTTCAATGATGGCAATATCTGCACTTCTCCAATTCTTTTTGCCAAAAAGCAATCCCAGCTCATTGGTCAACAACAAGTATTTATCCCCAAAATATATGGCAATTAAAGTCAATAATTTTCCAATGATTAAAGACTGTAGAAAACTACTTCCCCTAATTTCTTCGACGGCTTTTTTCCCTTGCAAATACTTTTTATACCCATTAAGATAAACAGGTTTACCGTTTACCATTTCATAAATTAAACTTTCCGGTATTGTTTGACTTTCTTGTTTCATTGCAAGCGTTTTTAGTCAATAAAAATACAAATTAACCATATTCTCTGGTATCTCCAATTTTAATGGAGCTATCTTTTACTTATCGCATACTAAAAAACTCCAAAGTACCCCCTAATATCACTCCACCACCGCAATACACTTCAACTCAATTGCAATCTCTGTCGGCAAAGCATCAATCCCAACAGTCGTCCTACAAGGCATGGTATCCTTAAAGTATTCCGCATAAACCCGATTATAGGTCTGAAAATCCCGTTTCATGTCCGTAAGAAAAACTGTAACATCTACAAGGTTCTCCCATTTGGCACCACTCGCCTCTAGGACTGTCCGAACATTTTGGAAGACAGAATGGCACTGCGCCTCAAAATCAAATGCTTCATAAGTTCCAGATTTGCTCTGTACCAAACCCGGTACGCCGTCCGTTTCCGGATCTCTTGGCCCTATTCCGGAAAGAAAAAGCAAATTGCCTACTTTTCGGGCATGCGGATAAGCCCCAACCGGTTTGGGTGCATTACTGGCCTCTATTTTTTTTGATTTCGACATATTAGATAATTTGATTACATTAAATCCACAAAAATAAACAAATTTACTGCTTTCTTGACTGACATTGCAGCATCTGCATTTTTAAGAAATAATTAAGACGCGAAAAACGTTTAAAAACTGTTTATCATATGGAACTAGTTACTATCTCGTAAGGGTTCTATCTATACAATAATTATCCACTAAAATGTTACATGATTTTAGGGAAACGGGATAAACTATAAAAGGCATAATTTTTTCATAATTTTTATTTTGCTATATAATAATGACTCCTACAAATAAAAGAATGGTACACGCCCGTTTCAAGACTTTTTACATGCTGTTGCTTTGCTGTGGCATCGCTATTTATACTCATGCCCAACCCAACACTTTGGTGATGGGTAAAATAAAGAATGTTGGCCTTGTCGATGTTATCGACCTTGTGGTAAATGAAAAACACCTCAATGATGAGATCAATAAATATGCTTCAAATGTGCTGGAAGACGGCCGTTTTGCTTTTGCCGTAGAAATCAACGAGCCACAACTGGTTACGCTCATCTATGCCAGAAATAAGAGTTTGGTTTATCTCGAACCCAACGACACGCTTTACATCAATACGGATGCTACCGCCTTCCAATATGCCTTTGAGTTTAGTGGTCGATCTGGGCATAATAATACTTTGCTGCATCAATATCTCCAAGAAAACCCCAAGGAGATGTACGAACTCAATAAGATCCAATATCGCCAGCAAAACTATTGGTATTCCACAGGGCCAAAGATGGAGTTGCTGATGATGCAACATGGCCCCGAAGCATTTAAGCATAAAATGGCCATGCGGAAAGAAAAGGCTGCGAACTTGCTTAATTTTTATAAGCAAAATCATCCTAGAAAACTCACGCCTGATTTTATAGCATTCCTCGATGCGGATATATACTATGATTGGGCTTACCATCTCTTACTTTACGGTAATGTTTTTAAAAACAAATATGGTATTCAGGTCGAGTTCTTTGACTTTCTCAATGATCTAACGCTGCAGAATAGCCAATTGGGTAATTTTGCTTATCGAGAATTTCTACTGGCGCTCCATGATTATTATAATATGGTCAGTCCGAATATTGATAATCCATATATTGCCCAATATGACCAAGCCAAGAAAACGCTATCCGAACGGCCATTGGCTTTCTTACATTCAGAACTGATTTATCGGGCTTTTAAAAATGATCTTTTTGAAGAATTGTTACCACAATATCAAGAATACTGGACAACGACACTTTTTCCAAATTATGACGAAAAGTTGGTCAGTGCTTATCAGCAAGCGATTAAATACGCGGTAAATACCCCAGCGCCTCCGTTTGAGTTGATGAACCAAGGGTCAGAACCCGTCAGTTTGGCGCAATTTAAGGGAAACATCGTATATTTGAATTTTTGGGCAAGCTGGTGCCGGCCATGCATCAAGAAGATGAATGCATTAAAAACCATCCAGAAGGAACTTCGGGATCAAAATGTCGTATTCATTAATGTTTCCTTAGACAATAATGAACAAACCTGGACAAAAACCATTGCGGATAATCAATTTGGTGGCATTCACCTGAGAACTCCGGAAGGCACCAAATCACAAATTGCACAGGCATACGAGGTAAAAATGTTGCCCCAATATTACTTGATCGACAAAGATGGCCGTTTTGCGGAAAAACCAGCAGATAAGGATTTGGCCAGCTTGAGAAATAATATTTTGAAATTAATCAACTAAAGAGCCAGAGCGGTTTAACATAACATACGCTAAACCCTTCCCCCCGATTTACTAATTAGAAACAAACCGATTTTATCACCCAACTTTATTTTAGCACCACTATTATGTTATTCTTATTACATCATTATATGAAATTGCTGATGAATACCTCTGTATTCATTTTTTTCAGCCTGAGTTTCGCCACGAATCTCCTTGCCCAAGAGCAAGATCCTTTAATAAGAGCAGATCAAATGCCCTACTTTATCGGCTGCGATGATTTTGAAGATGGCTCAGACGAAAAGCGACAATGTTCTAATATTAACCTTATAGGTTTTATCTCCAATAATATTACC
>JAHDGC010000270.1 GCA_020627865.1 Saprospiraceae bacterium
TAATGCCACTCCCGACACCACCATCTTGCAGGGACAGGTTTGCGATTCTATTGTTATCACTATCCCCATTCTATTACCGACAGACTCTTTATTCATAGAAATCTTTACCTGTAATGAAAGCGAGGCCGACACTATAACAAGCATACTACAGGGATCAGAGGGATTCTGCGATACTATTTTTACACAATACATCACTTTATTACATCCTGACAGTTGCTTACTAGATATTGAATTAAATACAGGAGATCCAAGCTGTGAACTTGGCACTGGATATATTGAATTAATGGTCAATAACGGTACGCCACCATATGACTACGAGTGGGCAGGAAATTTAGGGCCTTTAGGAAATGGAACCATCGAAGAAATGGGAACACCCGTCCAGATTGAAGGGCTAGAGAGTGGCTTGTACAACGTTACGATTACGGATGCTAATGGATTATCAGGAACTTACTCGACAACCGTAGCTGAAATTCCAGGCATTAGCAGCACGCTCGACATCATCTCAGATTTCAATGGTTGGGCAGTCAGCTGTGTTGGGCTTGCAGATGGAGCAGCAAGTGTTGCTATTTCTGGCGGTGGCGCCTCACCCTATACTATCAATTGGTCTAATGGACAACAGGGAGAAAATGCTACCAATTTATCAGAAGGCTGGCACTTTGTGACGATCAGTGATGTCGAAGATTGTGTGATAACAGATTCGGTCTTCCTTAGTGCTCCGGCCAGTTTTGGCATTGGCTTTACCGTTGCGCCGATCTCTTGCTTTGGAGAAAATGACGGCACTATCGAAATTGATACTATTGAAGGCGGAACAGGGCCATATCTTTACTCCATAGATGGAGAACCCCTAAACCCAAACAATATATTTACAAACATTGGAGCAGGCAACCATGAGATACGAGTCCAGGATGCTAATGGTTGTGAGTCTACGGATTTTTTGTTTATCAATACGCCTCCAGAAATTGTTGTTGACCTTCAAGTTACGGAACAAATTACTTTAGGAGACAGTACGGAGATAACGCTCCAAACGAATATTCCGCATCAGCAAATTGACAGCATCATTTGGGAAACCGATCAACTCAATTTGATTGGCTGTGACACTTGCCTACAACAGTATGTGCACCCAATCGTCACGACGGGGATTTCGGTGATGGTTATGGATGAAAATGGTTGCATGGCAGAAGACTTTGACCGGATTTTTGTGGATAAGGATCGACAGGTTTACATTCCGAATTCCTTCTCACCGAATGGAGATGGCATCAATGATATTTTCATGATATTTGGCAACTATGATAACATCATAAGAATTCAGGATTTTAAAATATTTGATCGCTGGGGAGAAATTGTTTTCCAAGGCCGGAATTTTCAACCCAATGATGCCGCTCATGGTTGGGATGGCACTTTAAGAGGCAAGGACATGATGCCTGCGGTTTTTGTATATTTTGCTATTGTTGAATTTGCGGATGGGGAAGAAATTATTTATAGTGGAGATGTGACTTTGATGCGGTAAAATATAAAAAATACAACCTTTGGTAATTTTTACCTCTCTAACTTTCCAGCCATTTGCATAACTGCCTGCCTGACGAGTCACGCAGACAGGGCAATGAAATGTCGTTCCTACGGAACTCATATTTAGGATGCATTGAGAAGATTTTTTGCAAAAATTATTACAGAACCAAAATATTTATTCTGATGCATAACATTCCGGTTTCCAGTTCCGTATTTTCAGCTAAACATTTAGGAGAAATCCTGAAACAGGATTACCCTTTCGGGCAAAATGTGAGTTGTCGATTGCTCAAAAGTTGGGTTAATGATACTTACTTGATTGAAGATCATTTGTCAAAATACATTTTCCGAGTTTACCATTATAACTGGCGGACGGAAAAGGAAATTTTAGCAGAACTTCAACTCATCCAACTGTTAAAACAGAATAGCATTCCGGTATCTTTTCCGATAGCGGATAAGACAGGTAATTTCGTACAAAAATTTGCAGCTCCTGAAGGCACACGCTATGGTGTTTTATTTTCTTTTGCCAAAGGAAAAAAACAACTTCGTCTTCCGGAACAAGTTCATTTTGCCATTGGAGAAACGATGGCCAAGATGCATCAGCTTACTTTGGACTTACGCATCAATCGCATCCATTATACGCCTGAAATATTGCTGCTGGATTCTTATAAAAAATTTGAATCCTTTCTTCAAAAAGGTAGCGCATCAGCAGATTTCTTAGTCCAAACACAACAATATTTATACGAAAAATTAAAAAATATATCTCCCAAAAACGTAAGAACAGGCGCCATTCATTTTGACCTTTGGGCGGATAACATGAGTATTGATGCAAATCATAAATTCACTATTTTTGATTTTGATTTTTGTGGCAATGGTTGGTTGTGTACCGATATTGCTTATTATGGATTGATGTTGTATACTGTGGAACCGGATGAAATTATTTACCAAAACAAATTGGGACAATTTTATCAGGGGTACTGCTCTGTTACGCCTATTCGTGAAACAGAAAAAAGTATGCTTCCTTTTTTGGCTACCAGTCTTTATTTTTTCTATCTAGGTGTTCAATGTGAACGATTTTCTGCGGTATATTTTAATGAAGATTATTTGCAACAATTTATCGAATCGAGGGTGAGGAAATGGGTTGGGTTTTGTGAGCTATAAAACACACCACAGATTATGCAGATTTTCACAGATTTTTGCACAGATTTTCACGCATCTTTTATCTGCAATAAAATCTGTGGCCATCCGTGCAATCTGTGGTACACAAATACACCACAGATTGTGCAGATTCAGTGTTAATTAACCTTTTACTATAAATTTGGTTCTTTGATAAATTTCGTAAAAGTCTGAACCTTGATTAACCTGATTCTCTTCCTGCCTGGCGAGTGCCACGCAGACAGGGATTTTCTATCGGTCAATTTTTAATTGATCTCTGCCTGCTACGATTTTTGTTAAAGAAGCATTAAATTCTTGATAAAATAACCCCAACAGCACTACCCAAGGCACCTATGGCAACGAGAAGTCCTCCTTTTATACCATCTGTTTGTACCCCCAAATTCAGGACCACATCATTGCTATCCTCAATATCATTATAAGCCAATAAATCCAATCGGGCAGAAAAACCAACATGGTCTTTCCAATGGAGATTTGTTTCGATGCTGTAGCCACCAAAGCCATCGGGATAAGAGCTATCAGCGAGGATCACGCCGGGAGAAAAATCCAGTTGCCAATCGGGTTTCACATAAAAACTCACTCGTGGCCGTAGACCATATTGTGAATGCCAGCCGCCATTGAGGTAAATATTGGTAAAAAAATGTGCACCGATACCTAGCCTTTCATGGACATCATGCATCAATCCTAGGTTGGTAGCAAAATCTAATTTTCGGTGTAAGGTTCCCTTTGTTAGGGCAATAGGCTGGCTGAAAGTGAATTCCGTTACCAGGAAACTTTTGCAATTATCACCGCGATATTTGTATGTACAAAACTGGCCGTAAATATGTTGTGAATACAGGAAGCATGCCAGTGAAAATATCAGTTTTATAAAAAATAATCGTTTCATAAATTTATTCTTGGATTTTCCGTGTTTAATCATCAAAATACTTACAAAAGTAGCAAAATGTTACATATTGGATTTTCTCTGGCTTAAAAACTTCGACATTAGTTATAGAATATTTGTAAATTGAATTAAAATTAGTACATGACTGTAAATATTGATAAAGATTTAATCTCAAAAGTTTTGAATTCTCCACAAGCACCTGCCTTGGTGAAACAAATCAATAGTTTATTAAAGGCAGAACAGCAAAAGCGGAAAAATTTTTATACTGAAATAACGGAACAAGAGAAAGCGGAGTTTATCAATGGAGAAGTCATTATCCATTCCCCCGTGATGAAAAGATACAACGATGCTTGCAGTAAACTCTCTAAATTAATTGACACCTATGTTAGTGTTCATAATTTGGGCTTTGTTGGTGTCAAAAAAATCTTGATTCAGTTGACCCGAAACGACTATGAGCCGGATATTTGTTTTTTTAATGCCAAAAAATCGAAAAATTTTAAAGACAACCAGACGATTTTTCCTTCACCTGATTTTATTGTTGAGATTTTATCAAAGAGAACCGAAAAAAGAGACCGGGGTATTAAGTTCAAGGATTATGAGGCACACGGGATTCATAGAATATTGGATTATTGACCCGAAAGCGCAATTTGTTGAACAATATATCCTTCAAAAGGGTAAATATAGTCTTGTGACAAAGTCTAAAACTGGAGTTATTAAAAGTGCAGTTATTCTTGGGTTTAAAATTCCCATAAAATCAATTTTCGATAAAAAATCGAATCTTACCAGCCTACAGGAAATCTTAACGCAATAGCCTTTCATTTTCCTCAAATAAAACGCTTGGACACTGAACTTAATTTTAGTATTTTTGTACAATATATTGTGAATCTTTGGCAGTTTTTGCACTTCTTGCGTTCCAGAGATTTTATCTCTGGCAAGAATATGCCGTTCCGATGGAACTCGTATTTCAATGTATATATTCAGCATTTATCTTTTGCAAGAATCACCGAAGAATCTATAACTAAGCTGCCTGTAGCCCCAATAATGAAGCAGTTTACCCAGCTATTGTTACTTTATTCAAAATCATTCTCATGAAAGAAATTACCTTAGCAGATAAGTTTCAAGCCAAAATTGATCAAGAAATCAAAATTGAACCTAAAGATTGGATGCCGGAAAAGTATCGGAAGACCTTGATTCGCCAGATGTCGCAGCATGCGCATAGTGAAATTGTAGGGATGCTTCCAGAAGGCAACTGGATCTCTAGGGCACCGACTTTGCGCCGCAAGCTTGGATTGTTGGCCAAGGTACAGGATGAGGCTGGACATGGACTATACCTTTATAGTGCAACGGAAACCTTGGGTATAGATCGGGAAACCTTACTGGAACAATTGCATACTGGGAAAGCGAAATATTCCAGTATTTTTAATTATCCCACCACGACATGGGCTGACATTGGGGCTATTGGATGGCTGGTGGATGGTGCCGCGATTATGAATCAAGTCCCACTTTGCCGCTGCTCATATGGGCCATATGCCCGGGCAATGGTACGGGTTTGCAAGGAGGAAAGTTTCCACCAAAGGCAGGGCTTCGAGATTCTGATGACGATGATGGAGGGCAATGAGGCACAAAAACATATGGTGCAGGATGCGGTTAATCGTTGGTGGTGGCCATCTATGATGATGTTTGGCCCTTCGGATGGGGATTCTCCCAATTCTGCACAATCCATGAAATGGAAGATCAAAAGGTTTTCTAATGATGATCTTCGCCAAAAATTTGTGGATATTTGCGCGGAACAAGCTCAAATCCTAGGGATTACCTTACCTGATCCGGATTTGAAATGGAATGAAGAACGGCAGCATTATGATTTCGGGGAGATTGACTGGTCGGAGTTTTGGAATGTCGTGAAGGGGAATGGGCCTTGTAATAAGGAGCGCTTGGATGCAAGGGTGAAAGCACATGAGGAGGGCGCTTGGGTGCGGGAGGCTGCAATGGCGCATGCGGAAAAGCGGCGGAAGCGGAAGGAGGCGGCCCAAGTGGCCTGAGAAAAAGATCATTTCAAATATGTCTAAACCATGATTTTCTTGATTATTGGATTTTCCTGATTTTTATTGGCCAATTTTCAATTGATCGCTACTAGCGATAATTTTGTATGAGTATCGAAAAATCAACCTAATCATAATTATACATGTCTACCAATAAAAAAAACTGGCCACTTTGGGAAATATTCATCCGGAGTAAACAAGGCTTAAATCACAAACATGTTGGCAGTCTTCATGCTGCCGATGCTCAGATGGCGATGGAAAATGCACGGGATGTATATACCCGTAGGATGGAAGGGGTAAGCATCTGGGTCGTGGAATCCAAAAACATTCATGCCTCTAGTCCGGGGGATGCGGAAGCATTTTACGAGCCGGCTAATGATAAGGCTTATCGACATCCTACTTTTTATGAGTTGCCGGAGGGGGTGAAGCATATTTAGATTTTAGATCGCTTCGCTTTTAGATTGTTCGCTAGCGCTCACTCTTAGACCATTCGTTAGCACTCATTGTCAGACCGCTACGCTGTTAGACTTATTAGAACTTTAGATGAAATGAATTTATATAACTATATACTACAACAAGCCGATAACACCTTAATCTTGGGGCAACGGCTTTCCGAATGGTGTGGGCATGGCCCCGTGCTTGAGCAAGATATAGCCTTGACCAATATTGCCTTGGATTTAATTGGGCAGGCCCGAAGCTTGTATCAATATGCAACGGAAATTGAAGGTAAAGGGCGGACTGAAGATGATTTGGCTTTTTTGAGGGATGTTTGGGATTTTAAAAACATCCAGTTGGTTGAGCAGGCGAACGGGCATTTTGGGACAACATTAGTCCGGCAATTTTTCTTCGATGTTTTCAATTTTCATTTTTATCGGGCATTGCAAAATAGCAAGGACGAAACCTTGGCCGCTATTGCTGTAAAGTCTCTTAAGGAAGTCACTTACCATCACCGGTATAGTTCGGAATGGATTATCCGTTTGGGAGATGGGACTGAGGAAAGCCACCAAAAAGTGCAGGGTGCCGTGAATGATTTGTGGATGTTTACGGGAGAATTGTTTGTGCCTTCTACGGCAGATCAAGCAATGTTAGAAGCTGGCATTGGAGTTGACCTTGAAAAAATAAAGCAGCTTTGGATGGAAAAAGTGACTGCTGTTTTTCAAGAGGCTACTATTCGAAAACCGGAAGATACTTGGATGCAGAAAGGAGGCAAGGAAGGTAAGCATACGGAGCATCTGGGCTTTATTCTTGCGGATATGCAGTTCTTACAAAGGGCTTATCCTGGAGCGAAGTGGTGATTGGTTGATTGTAATCTTGAGCAATTCTAGTAAATGTCTGAACCTTGACCGGCCTGCGTTGCGCAGTAAGACAGGTTCTCATGATTAGTTGATTACCATGATTTTTATCGGTCAATTTTTAATTCACCTCTACTGGCCACGATTTTTGTTAAAGAATCATTATAATTTGTGGATTAGTTATTGGTGAAACAGTTCACGTATTCATTCGTTATATAATAGCAAGTAGTTACAATTGTGATATACAAGTATGGTAAAGCATAAAGAAATATGGGACATTCTCGCTTCCGTAACCGATCCGGAAATACCCGTATTGACCATCCAAGATTTGGGTATCATTCGAGATGTAAAAATGGAAGGCGATGCAGTTGAAGTAGTCATTACGCCGACTTATTCCGGGTGCCCTGCTATGGATTTTATCGCGGTTAATATCAAGGCTGCTCTGGAAGAAAAAGGTTATCCCAATGTGAAGATCACCTCGGTGCTTTCTCCTGCTTGGACAACGGATTGGATGAGCGAAGCCGCCCGCGAGAAATTAAAAGCCTACGGTGTTGCTCCTCCCCAAAAAGGAACTATCGACAAGGGGCAACTTTTTTCCGAGGCCAAGCCGATTGAATGTCCGCAATGTGGTTCGATGGATACCGTTATGATTAGTCAATTTGGGTCTACAGCGTGCAAGGCTTACTATAAATGCAATAGTTGTAAGGAGCCGTTTGATTATTTTAAGTGCCATTAGTGGATTATGGATTTGTGGGAATGGCAATAAAAGTAATTTTGCCATCGCGCATCTTCGCTCCCTAAAGGGCTGCCATCGCATGAATCACTTTTATCATGTCAATTATGGTTATTGATCGGCTAAGATTTCTATTTTCAAAAGATAAATTCGATTTTTGCAAAAAATAAGGGTGTATAATACATCAGTAGTAAAGGAAAATTCGGCCCTGTCTGTCTTTGCGGACACGCAGGCAGGCTTTCCCTGTCATTCCTAAAGGGTTGCTTCCCGCAATTTCCCCTTGCTTTCATCCTTAATGGATACCCATTTTATACACTCAAGAAATATCATTTAATAATAAAAAAAGAAAGATGGATCAGCAGCAAGTAAATGCACAAGAAGCCGTTATGTTGTGTACAATAGAAGATGGTGTGGCCAACATCACCCTTAATCGGCCAAAAGTTTTCAATAGTTTTAACCGAGAACTGGCACTTAGTGTGCAGGCAAAATTGGACGAATGCGACAAAGACCCGGCAGTGCGTTGTATTGTGCTTTCGGGGAATGGAAAGGCTTTTTGCGCGGGGCAAGATCTCCAGGAACTCATTGGGGATAAGCCACCGGAATTGAGTACGATTATCAGTGAGCACTTCAACCCTATTGTTATAAAAATCAGGGAAATAGAAAAACCTATTGTGGCAGCGGTAAATGGTGTGGCAGCAGGAGCAGGAGCAAATATTGCGTTGGCTTGTGATATTGTTGTTGCGAAGGAATCGGCATCATTCATTCAGGCTTTCTCTAAAATTGGATTGATTCCGGATAGTGGTGGGACATTTTTCCTTCCGCGCTTAATCGGATTTCAAAGAGCTTCTGCCTTGATGATGCTTGGGGATAAAGTTCCGGCAAAAGAAGCAGAAAGGATAGGGATGATCTATAAGTGTGTAGCGGATGATGAATTTGAAAATTATATTAAACAACTTTCCGCAAAATTAGCCAAAATGCCAACGCAGGGGCTTGGTTTAACAAAGCGTGCGCTGAATCGTTCTTTGTACAATGATTTGGACAAACAATTGGCGATCGAAGATCAATTGCAAACTACAGCCTCTACAACTGCCGATTACAAGGAAGGCGTAGCTGCGTTTTTGGAAAAGCGGACACCGGTGTTTACTGGAAAGTAGTGTCTCATTCTTATTTTTAAAGATAAA
>JAHDGC010000271.1 GCA_020627865.1 Saprospiraceae bacterium
TATCAAAAGCGCCACCAGGGAAATAGCCCGCCACCGGAACAAGGTTGGAAACACCCGAGTCAATTTCCTCCCGTGTCAACCATTTTTTACAAGAAAAGGTATACTCAACTTTATTACGATAATAGATTTTTTTTTCCGAAGGCAAAATCGGTAAAAACTCCTTAACTTCAATTTTGCCTATTCTCATCAAGGCATTTTCTACCTGTAGTTGCTTGTGTTTCAACTGACTTTCGTAACTAACGTGCTGCAATTTACAACCACCACACTTTCCAAAATGTTGGCAAAATGGCTCGGTACGATCTTCGGAAAGGCTATGAAAATGAACCGGCCGCCCTTCATAAATCGACTTCCGCCTTTTATAAACCAGCACATCAACGACATCTCCCGGAGCTGTTTTCTCCACAAAAAGTACACGCCCATCTTCTGTTCGCCCTACCCCTTTTGCCTTGTGGCCAAATCCGGTAATCGTTATGTTATGATATAATTTATCTTTTTTTCTACCCATGGTTATAAAGAATAAGTAAGAGGTTTAAGCATTATGCCACTACCGAGTTAATACAATATAATCTTTTATCAAAGTCTTCAAAAAATCGATTTTATCAACGGGAATCTTTTCAAGCTCCAATTCTTTACAGAGCTTTCTAACCAATTTATCCAAAGCCACTTCATGCGCTGCATTGGGATACGCTCGATAACGCTCTATAAATCCCTTGATAAATAACATATCCTCTTCCCCATACATTTTGGCCTCAGGATACTGCGGCGTATAATTTTCGAGAGTTTCAATTTTTTCGATATTCTCCAAGCTGAACTGTGTTTTGGCATCAATCCGGATAACAACCGTATTCGCAGCCATATCGCCTAGTCGCTGCCTTTTACTTGAAGAACTGATCAGCATAATAGCAATCCCGCCCGCTGAAAGTAGAAAATCAATAAGTAACAAAACAGCACGCATGAGTGCCTCCGTCATGCCTGCATCTTTTCCATCCTGCCGGACAACTTTCAGCCTCGACGCCTTTTTCCCGATAGACTGCCCTTTAAGAAATAATTCGCATAAAAAATGATAAAGCGTAAATAGGGCAATAGGTGCTAGTAGGAATAATACCTGACCGACCATAAATGCTTCTTCCATATTACCACCCATCAACGCCAACAACCAAACCATGAAAAAGTAATACCCTACAAATACAATCAGCATATCTATACAAAAGGCAAGTATCCGATCCCGCAAACTTGCTAATTCATAGGTAATTCTAACGTTTTGAGCAGATCTTATATCTATATTTTGCATATCAGCAAATAAATCTTAGGGGAATTATGAATCTAGCATACTAAAGTATTAACTTTAGCTCACATTATATATCGTATTAATTTAATTAAGTCAAAGATAGCAAGATCATTAAATAATCTGCTTGCTCTATATGAAAGAATCTGAATTTATAAAGCAAAATAAGCTAAAATGGCGAGAATTTGAGGAAATTCTTTCCAAAGGACACATTCCGCCCCATGAACTTAACCGTTTATTGATACAAATAACCGATGATCTTTCTTATGCCCAAACGTTCTACCCTAACCGCTCTGTGCGAGTTTACCTAAACAATCTCGCACAACAAATTTATTTTGCGATTTACCAAAATAAAAAGAAGAAAAAGAACTGGTTTTGGTC
Source organism: Saprospiraceae bacterium (assembly GCA_020627865.1). Classification (GTDB taxonomy): domain Bacteria; phylum Bacteroidota; class Bacteroidia; order Chitinophagales; family Saprospiraceae; genus JAHDGC01. The sequence continues at coordinate 1,667 of JAHDGC010000271.1, forward strand.
TTTCTGGTCGGAAGAACTGCCTTTACTCATTTATCAATCCCGCAAAGAATTCAAACTTTCCTTCTTTGTTTTTTTTGCTGCTCTTTTTATCGGTATGCTGTCGAGTTACATGGACAGCAACTTTCCGACGATCATTCTGGGTGAAGATTACATTGCCCAAACCGTTGAGAATATTGAGTCAGGTGATCCGATGGCCATTTATAAGGATAAAAGCCATTATGGAATGTTTATCGGCATCACATTTAACAATGTATATGTGGCTTTCCTAACTTTTGTTATGGGTATTTTTTTTGGTATCGGGAGTTTGGGGATATTGGTCAGCAATGGTGTAATGGTGGGGAGTTTCCTTTATTTTTTTATTGAAAGAAACCTTTTCGTAGAGTCTTTTTTAACCGTATGGATACATGGCACCCTCGAAATTTCGGCCATCATTATTGCTGGAGCAGCAGGACTGGCGCTTGGGAAAGGGCTGGCTTTCCCGGGTACACTCAGCAGAATGCAGGCTTTCCAACGTAGTGCGCGACGAGGCTTAATGCTCATGGTTAGTATCACACCAGTATTAATCGTTGCCGGTTTTTTAGAGTCTTATCTCACACGGCATACGGAAGCCCCAAATATGTTAAGGTTATTCTTCATTTTGTCCTGCCTTGCAAGTGTCCTGTTTTATTATTGGTGGTACCCCGCCCGAAAAGCAAAAACAGCCGACATCAGCAATATCAACCTTAGGAGCATGCCTCCAGAGCAGTCCATTAATATAGATTATCAGGCCATAAAATCCTCTGGAAATATCTTCTCTGAAATCTTCATTCTTTTCAATAAGATGCCAGGAAATTATATTTTATTGGGATTGGGTATGGCTATGTTTTATTGTTGTAGCCTCGTTATATTCCGAACGGTTCCTCTTTCGGAAACCTTTTATTTTTCTTATGTATTTTTTGGTACAATCGGTGAACTAGGGCAGTTTTTTCACGCTGAACATTTCCCATTTCTTCCGCTAATCAATACCCTGATTTTTAGCCTGATCACTTTCTTTTGTTTGATGTTTCTGTTTCGTGAAAAAGTGCAATCCTCTACACCTTCTTCCTTTTGGCTTAAGGGAGGAATCAGCATATTGTTTTCCGTTCTCTCCGTAATGATACTGTTTTATTTCGCAAATGCTTTTTGGACAATTTTTGTCATTTTACCTTTTGTGATTCCAATACTATTGTTAACTCTGCATGAGACGTTCTCCGCCCAAACCAGCTTTTTTGCGAGCATGTCTCAATGTTGGAACATGTTAAGCAATAACTTTTCAAAGCTTATAAAATTGTCTGGAATGCTCCTGTTATTTTCCTTTATTATCCTTCAATTACTAGGGAGTAATGCCATCTGGTTTTTCGCAGATTTTCTCTCGTGGAACATCACCCCTTTATTTTCAGAACCCGGAGAAGCTCTGTTGTTAACTTATGGCTTTTTGACCGTTTCCATTATTTACATCATTTATATGCTGTTTGTTTTGGGGATGTATTTATTGCATGCTAGCCTGAAAGAAACTTATGCTGCCCAAGGGGCAATGGATAGGATTGAGGAACTTGGTAAGAGTAAGCGGATACGGGGGTTGTTGAAGGAATAGTTACAACATCATAATCATTATAACCATATTATTTTTTAAGTTTCGGTTTAATATACGACAATGAATGATGAATTATAAATTAAACAATGAATAAAGATACCTCATCAAGATTTACTATTTGTTGCCAAACTCCTCCCCCCGCCCCCTCAAGAGGGGGAGATCGCTCTAATGCCGAAAGGCCATTTCCCCCTTCGGAGGGGGATAGGGGGAGGATTGTTATTGACTTTGCTGTACCTAATTTACAACACATTAGTATCTTTAACAAACTCTTTTTCCTTTTCTTGTTTTTTTCCTCCTTACAAAACAATAATTTCATCTATGCTGGCAACCCACAAGATGATTACCATAACAACGCTATTCAACCACAGAGTTTCAACAAAGACAGCCTAGATTTTTATAGAGCACAACTAAAATACCCAGATGTCCAGAAGAACACAGCAGAACAGGAAGAGTGGGAACAACGTCAGGAAAATGAATGGGATGGGGAAGGAAATAGAACAAGAGAAACAAGTCGATACGATAATTCTTACGGAGGTTCACTCGGGGACTTTTGGGTTACACTAGCCAAGATTGTGTTTTTTTTATTATTAGCGCTATTAATTGGATTCATCATTTATAAGGTGAGTGACAGCAAAAGACCGACTGCAAAAAAGAAAAAAACCACCCGCCAAAGCAGGGAAATTGAATTGGAAGAAATCAAGGAGAATTTACATGAAACGGATTTGCAACAACTCATAAAACAGGCTACCTCATCCGGAGATTATCAACATGCCGTCAGTCTCTATTACTTGGAAGTCCTAAAAAGATTATCAGCCAAAAATTTAATCGTTTGGCGAAAAGCCAAAACAAATGCAGAGTACCTCCGAGAATCAAGTCAGTTAGATATTGCACCACAGTTCAGAAAACTTACCCATATTTTTGAATCAATTTTCTATGGTGAACAAGAAATAACCATAACGGAATTCCAAGGCTTTCAAGCTTTATTTGAAGATATGTTGAAAACTATTGATAAAACTGAGGCACTAAATGGATAGAAGGAATATTGCCATATTACTCACTGTAGGGATCATGCTAATTGCTGGATATTGCATGATGAAGAAAGGATATAGTTGGCAGGAAAAGTATCACCATCAGACCAACGACCCTTTCGACACCAAGGTCATATTCCGGATGCTTCACCAGTATTTTGAAGGCACAAATTTTACAGAACTGGAATACAAAATAGCCTTTGACCTTCCAACTTTGGCAGAGAAATCTAATTATATATTCATCGGAAATAACATGTATGCTGATAGCAGTGATATTCAAACCCTTTTGCGTTATGTCGCATTGGGAAATACAGCATTTATTTCTGCGAATCATATTCCTTATCAGTTCAATCAGGTAGTGGGTTGTAATATCATAAAGGATGATATTTCCCTTGACAAAATTATCTTGAATTTTTATCATGATGACCTGCATAGTGCTGAGGATTGGGAATGCCATGCTCGGGGTAAATATGTTTTGACTTTTAAGAAGTGGACACACTTTTTTGAAAATCCAGCGTGTAATGAAGATGATTCTGGGTTACTCAAATTAGGTTATCTCAACAATCCCGATTTATATAATTTTATCCGAATAAATCACGGTGAGGGTTCTTTTTATTTTCATACCACTCCGCTGATGTTTTCAAACTTACATTTACTCAAAGCAGGAAATGAGCGCTACGCCGAAAATGTTTTCTCCCATCTCGAATCAGGAGACATTTATTGGGATAGTGCCAGCAAAAAACCGCGAACCAAGAACCCTTTCGATCAGGCTGGGGATGGAACTGGGGGAGCAAAGCCACCTGCTCCCACTAATCCCTTACAATATGTCCTTGTTCAAGAAGCTATGGCTTGGGCCTGGTATCTTTTGCTCAGCATGGGCTTGCTTTATTTATTTTTTTACACCAACAGGAAACAACGTATTATTCCTGTTACAGAAAAAAATGAAAACCTTTCTTTGGAGTTCATCACGACTCTAGGCAAGTTGCATTATGTTAACAACAATCATTTGCAATTGGCTAAAGAGAAAATAAAGTTATTTAAATTATTTATCCGAGAGCGGTATCACCTTTCGTTTAAAGTTGCAGATGAGGATTTTTTTGCAACCCTCGCTATGCGTTCTGAGATAGATATAGAAACGCTTAGAAAGACATTTTTCTTTGCCCGCAACGTGGAATCCGCCCACTCTCTTACGGATAAGACTTTGATGGAATTGCATAGGGCTTTCGAGGATTTTTATCGGAATTGCAAGTAGATTCTTAGATCATTCGCTGGCGCTCATTGTCAGAGTAGAGACCGCTGCGCTGAGAGAATAGAGACCCTGCCTGTCGTGCGACAAGCAGGCAGGCATTCGCTGTGCTCATTGATAGAAGTCAGACGCTGCGGTGGTTGAAGTTTGGGAAATGGGAATTTGCTTGGGGGAAAGCAAGATACTGGTGGAGAATAGAGCCACTAGGTTGTGAAAAAATCCTGTAAATCAACTAATCCTGAGCATTCAGCTTCAGACTTTAATGGAATTCCTCTGCCTATAAGAAACCTTACCCATAATTTTCCCCACAATTTTTATCAAAATCAAATTGGAATAGATGTTGATATATCTCTAGCGGAACTCCCCCTCCACTGTTTTTATGAGAAAACGCAATTTATGAAATACTATATCTTCCTTGTGGCATTTTGCCTAACGGGGGGATTGTTTGCACAAACAGGATTTCAGTATATTCCCCTAGCGTCAAAAGGAGAAATTCCGGTTGACTTTACCACTTCTGCTACCCGGAAATACTTAAATAAAGTTGAGCAGATCCCCCATACAACAAATGAACATACCAGAAAAAATTGTACAGATTTTTATCTGGAAAGTAGTTTTGTTGTAGACAACTTGTTGTTAAGCGGCAAGGTACTCTTTAATGATCCCATCTCTCATTACGTACAGGATATTGCCAAGATTTTGCTAAAAGATGATCTCGCGACCTTTAACAAAATGCGCTTTTATGCGGTACGTTCCGAAACGATAAATGCTTTTGCAACCAATGATGGCATTGTTTTATTTAATGTTGCATTGCTTGCTCACTTAAAAAGTGAAGCCCAACTGGCTTTTATTCTTGCGCACGAAATAACCCATTTCAAGGAGCAACACGCTTTGGATTTATTCCTCGAAGCTAGTGCAGAGGAAGCCCAACACAAAGACAAAAAATCATTTTTCAAGCATCGAAGAACTGTAAGTCCGACCTTATCTTCTAATGATTATTCGAAAGAATTGGAAATGGAGGCAGATGCCCAAGGGTTTGATTTATTCAAACAATCAGGCTATGCCTACGATGATATAGATGGCATTTATGACATTTTGAAATTTTCGGAACAAGCATTTGAGAATAAAAGTTTTCACAAATCTTTTTTTGAAACGGATCACCTCAAATTCCCTGATGCTTATCAACTTCATGAAGTTGCCGATATTACAGGCATAGACGAAGAAGAAGATGACATAGAAAGCACGCATCCTAGTATTGCTCAGCGGCGAGATGCCATGGCAAGAAAAGTGAGTCTTCAGAAAGATAAAAAAGATGCACAATTTCTCGTTTCAGAAGAAACATTCTATAGATTGAGGAACATTGCTCGCTACGAATTGAATGAGTACCATCTCAGGAGTTTCGATTTTTATCCTGCCATTTATAATGCTTATTTGCTTTCGGATGCTCCAGATGCGGATCAATCGTATTTGAAAAAAGTAATTGCAAAATCGTTGTACGGATTGGTTAAGTTTAGGAATTCTGGACAACGGATTAATACAATGGTTCCTTATCAGGAAGCAGAAGGTGCCTATCAGCAACTTTGTTATTTCCTGAATAAATTAAAAGACAATGAGTTGAATGTATTGGCCCTACAGTATGCTTGGCAATTGAAACCTTTATTCCCTGAAGATCAGGAATTCCAAACCATGACGGATGAACTCTTTCAGGAAATGGTCAGCATTCATTATGATTCAGAAAAAGTTTTTTACAAAAAAGATGTTTCTAAAAATCAAGTCAAAGTTTTAAATGCTTCTTTTGAGCATAAGGCTGAAAGTGACTTCATTCGCTATGCTTTTGTTGACTTTTTTGATGATCCTGCTTTTGTCAGTCAGTTCAAAAAATGTAGTTCACAAAAATTAAAAAAGGACAAAGAAAGGGCAAAGGAAAGTCATCTCCTTGAAGAAAAAAAAAGAAGAACGATAAAAAAGGAAATCCGAAAACAGTTGGTAAAGGGACAGGCATTGGGTCAGCAAAGAATCCTAGTGGTTAATCCTTATTACCTCAAGCTGGATTTTCGCACAGAGGATAATGAGATCAATAGGCTAGCATCTGAAAAGGCTAGGGAGAATTTATTGAAAATGATAAAAAACAATACACGTAAAGCAACGATAAAGGCACCAATCTTAGACTTTACCTTGTTATCTGAACATGATGTTTCTTCCTTCAATGATTTAAGGCAACTTACCGAATGGTTCAATCATCAAACGGAAACCGATTTTCCTATCATTGCTTTCAATCAAAACAAAGTAGACGCGATTGCAAAAAAATATGATACGGATTACATTCTCTGGCTAGGGATTATTGCCGGAGAAACTCGAAAAGATATGCTCGGCTTATTCAGTAAAATATATACACATCCGGTCTATGGGTTTCTAGATATTTTTCGGCCTTCTAAAAAATCTGTCATCTTTGCTCTAGTACTCAATGCAAAAACAGGAGCAACAGAGATGGTAAAACTCAACCAGGTAAAAAAAGCAGATAGTGGTGATTTGATTAACGCGCATTTGTATGATCTTTTTTATCAGATAGAAAGGGAACCGTAAATATATACACCTTCCAACAAGGTCAAATACCCAAAAACCAAAATCAAGCTACAAATATGAAAACGAAAGTTTATAACAACATAGCTACAATAGCCTATATAATCTTTGCAATTTCATTTTTCAACAATATACATGCACAAAACCCCGGTTTTCAAGGAAAGCGAACTTTGGTGGAATACAACTTTAATTACATGTTTGCCTTCAATCATCCAGATGCCAAAAATCGGAGTATGGGAAATGGTTTTGGTATGAATATCAACCACCGAGCAAGTTTATCTTATACCCTTTCCAGACAATATATGGCCGGTTTTCATTTTGATTACTTTACGACAGGGATTGAAATACCAGATGATGAAAATAAACTCACTTTCCAACAATTAAAAGTAAATGCCATTGGTCTACACTTCAATCGTTATGTCTTAAAAAAAGGTGCACTGGCTCCTTTTGGCTTTTACTGGAAAGCCGGTACAAGTTTCATCATAGCGGAAACGATAAATGTTTTAGATAAGACGAAAGTTCATACCCTAAGCAATAGTATCGGCCTTGGTATACGTAGGGTATTTTTTGAACGGTTGGTTCTAAATATCTCAGGACAACTAGCCTGGGTTTGGGGTTATCAGTTTAGCCTAACCAGTTGCTGGAGGTGACCGCGCTCG
>JAHDGC010000272.1:0-7995 GCA_020627865.1 Saprospiraceae bacterium
TATTAAAATTATCAAGATTTGGTCGGGTAGGTTATTATCTTCCGATTCCCTAAAGTGGTTGAGCATTATTAAGTTACCTGATATTGGCTTTCTTAATAAACCTCAACCACTTGCTTATATTTTTAGGAGCCTTGGTAAATCTTGTGAAAGTCTAGAGCATAATTTTCAAGATTTCTTTGCTACACTTGTTTGATAGTCCCTTTAATTATTTATGCAGTCCTCATAAAGCTTTATAAGCTGCTCAACTATGACGCGCTTTGAAAATTTTTTAATCGTATAGGCTCGAATAGCACCTTGAAGAAACAGTTGTTTATCCGTAAAAACAAATTGCATCGCTTGTGCAATTTCTGCCGCATCCGCATTGACTAAAATTCCAGTTTTTGGAGAGAGAATATCCTCGGGCCCACCACTTCGAGTAGCGATAACCGGTAATCCTGTGGCCATTGCCTCTATCATAACTATACCGAATGCTTCTTGGTGAGCAGTATGGACAAAAGCGTGGCTCCGCTGAAGTACTTTTAAAACTTCCGGGCGGGGCAACTCTCCTCGAAAGCGAACGGCATCCATAACATTTAAATTACGGGCTAATACTTCAAGCTGGCTTCTCGCTGGGCCATCCCCTACTATTTCCAAATAGGCTTTCTTTTCTTGCCCTAAAAATTTTTGAAAGGCATGAAGCAACATCTCTATTCCCTTGCGGGGAATTAAGGAGCCTATCGCGGAGAAGGTAAAGTCAGGATATTTTTCCGTAAAATTTTTCGGTTGAAAATAATCCGTGTCTGTCATGTTATATATCACCACCGGATCGATGTTTCCATAGCGCTTTACCGCATCGGCTAGTTGTCGGCTTACGGCAATAACTTTTGTTGCATTTTGATAGACCAATGTTGCTACTTCAGATCGCCATCCAGATAATTGTTCATACAGTAAACTACTTTTATGCTCTGTAATAACGTAGGGAATATTATATTTGAGACTGATTTTATAGGCGGGATAGGCTGCAAGATAGTTGTGGGCATGGAGAAGTTCGGGCAAACCAAACTTTTGTTTATAATCCAGAAAAAGAGTTTCGTAAAAAGCAGTCCATTTGTCGAGAACGGTTTTGTTTATTTTAGGTAAAAAAATTCCTTTCATCTGAAATTCTGGGAACCCATTTGTTGTCGTAAAGTTTTTTGGAAAATGTAAGTATTTTAGCCGTTGGGCAATTGGCCTGAAATGAACATCTGGGTATATCACCGCAATCTCAATACCCTGTTCATGTAATGCTGTGGCACTGTCAAGGACAAAGTCGCCATTCAGTGGGCTAAATTCACTAGGGTACCAAACTGGGATAAATAAAACTTTCATGTGAGGAGTTGCTTACTTGCTCGTAAGGTAAGGAAAGAAATGGGAAAGGTCAAAGGAAATAGGAATCAAGTTTTGGGGATGAAACAATTGGTGGTTTTGATGGTATAAGATTGTGGGCTTGAATTGATGTTTTGGTAATTTTTGTCTGAGAGTTATTTTTGTTAGGGGAATAGATGTAAAATATTAACATATATGATTAAATTTCATTTCAACACACCGCTATCAAAAGGGTGGGACCCACCCACAGCCTCAAGACCCTGCCTGTCGTGCGACACGCAGGCAGGCAACCCCGGCATTTCCGGGTCATAACAGTCAGACCATAAGCCTGACCCTTCAAATTCCGACTGTTCGGAAAAGAATTATATAACAAAGGAGCCTAACTCCCTGAATACATCAAACAACTCGGATCCCAATTACTTGATGCCATTCGAACTAAAATAAATGTACCATACCATGAAAATCCATTCCGCAATAAAATACACAGACTAAGATTTAACTTGTGATACACAAAAGCATAATGTAAATTGCGAAAAATACATTAGGCATAGATCATTAGCAAAGCCAATAAAATAATTATGTAAAAAATTGTGTTGATTAGATTAGTTATCAAGCAAAGTCTTGACAACTAAAAAATTGTTGTACTACAAATATAGATACAAACAACTTATAATGCAACCTTTTTGATTAATAATAACCCAAAAAGTTGCAATAACTTAATTAGCGATCTTATGGTCATAGAAGAATCATGTTCCTAAAAAAAATCAAAGCAAGCATTACCCGAGTCTTAGGCGTACGAAAAATACTAACCATAAGCCATTACCTGAATCCCCCCTTTTCAGGAAAAGCTCCCCTACTCAATAGTCAAGCCTCCCGACTTTCCTGTACCCCGTTCTACATCATCGGTGCGGGAAGATCGGGAAGCACTTTACTTCGAGCAATGCTATGCAGTCATGCTCATATTGCCATACCTCCAGAATTCTATGCCCTGCGGGAAACCATTCGTTTTTATCACAAAAATGCCAATCAATCTTGGCCAATGTTTATTGAACAATTCTTATCATTTTTAAATCAAACAGAAGATTTTGATACTTGGCAAATCGACCTACAACAGTTAAAAACCAAACTTTTAAAACTAAAGAACACAGAAAGGGGACTTGATAGCATTTTAGATCAGTTATACCTATTGTATGGAAAGACTCATTTTCCCACAATGATAAGATGGGGAGATAAAACACCCCTCAACACCAAGAATGAAGACTGGATCAGGTTAATATTTCCAGAAGCCAAGTTCATTTATATGCACAGAGATGGCAGGGATGTTGCCCTATCTTTATACAAAGCAGGTCTGGTAAAAAATATTGAAGCAGGGGCGAAAAAGTGGTTGAATTATACAAAGTATGGAAGGCGATTTCAGAAAGGGAATAATTTCCTTGAAGTACAGTATGAAAATTTGGTAACCAACCCTGAAATTGAACTTAGAAGAGTTTGTACTTTTTTAGAGGTACCCTTTGAAGAAAAGATGCTGTATTTCAATGAAGTTTTTCATAAGATGGGTGACACCGTAAAACATGCACATCATGCTGCTGTTGGCAAAAGCTTAAATACAGATGGGATTGGGAGAGCAAAAAGAGAATTGAGTAGCGAAACATTACAAAAGTTGGAAAAGATCTTAAAAGTTAAACCCAAGCATTAATCAATGGCCTCCATAAAAAAGAACACATTTTACGTCGTAGCTTCCAGAATCGTATCTACATTGTTAGGATTCATAGCCAGTATCTTCCTTGTTCGCTTATTGGGTGCCGAAGGAAATGGTGTTTTTTCAAAAGTAAACGCGGCCGGTACCTTACTCATTACACTCACACTTTTCAATGTTTATCCCGGAATCACTTATTTTACTGCAAACAAAAAAATAGCCATTGACAAATTATTTGCAATGGCTTTACTTTTCATCTTCGGCAGCTTATGTTTATCTGGACTTATTTTTGCCGTACTTTATATTACAGATTACCAATCGTTACTATTACCCCAGAATCACCAAAGTAAATTTTTTGTTATATACCTCGGTATTTTCATCATACTCAATGTTTTTTCGGGGATACTAAAAGCTTTCCTCAGGGGAAAAACGCAATTCAGAGAACTTTACTACTCAAACATTATCAGTGCAATCTTAAAGGTCATATTATTTGCCGGAGCATTCTATTACAGTTCCCTTTTTTTACTGCAATCTAATATTATAACAGGGCTAGGTTTATTCCTTACCATACTGACAATCTCGACAATTATTGTAGCTTGGTTTTTCCGGAAACATTTCCCTCAAATCAAACCCAACTTTACATTCAACTCCAAAGAAGAGTTTAAAACATTTTATGTCTACAATCTGTTAGCTTATTTTGCCGTAATGGCTAATTTCCTAACCAAAAAAATAGATATTTGGTTTATTGAGCATTATAACGGACTCCACGAACTAGGTATTTACGCGCTTGCCGCAGCATTATCACAACTTGTTCTAAACTTAACGGCCACGCTCCGGACAGTGCTTTTCCCCTACCTTGCCAAAGCAGAAAAGCAGGAAAGTATAGGCTTGTTAAAAATATTTTCCAGAATTAATTTTTCATCCGTATTTATGATCATGATCCTTGGAATACTGATTGCTCCAACAATAATACCATTGCTCTACGGCATCGACTTTCAGAGAAGCATCTTAATTTTTCAAATTTTACTGTTCTCTATTTGTTTTATTTGCTTCAGGAACATTTTCACCATTTATAATACAGCCAAAGATAAAAGTTACTATAATATATGGTCAAATACTTCAACGCTTTTCATCATCATCATCCTTGACCTAATCCTAATCCCAAAGTATGGTATTATCGGTGCCGCCTGGGCTTCATGTATTGCTTATTTTATTGGAATGTTGATAACTATGTTTACGGTATTCAAGTTGCAAAAAATCCCTTTTGGTAATTATTTTTTTCTAACAAAAGAAGATTTTAAAAAAGCCATTGCAATCCTGAAACAGTACAAAAAGAAGAAATGAGTTTTATCTCCAACTGTCATACAAAACAATATAAACACGAATCAAAACTGATAATTCAACAAGCGAATTTCCCGAGCGAAAATAACTTCGATGAGTGCCCTTTCTTCAGCTGTCAGTATTGCCCTGTAATTTCTTTTATCTTTTCTAATCCCTGATTTCGCCTTATACTTTGGGAGTTTTAATCTTTCCGGCAATGTTAAAATTCCGGATAATTCATCCAGTGCCGCATCCATTTTTTCGTATCTAAAAATCCGATCTACAGCTATGGTATTATCAATTGTGTAAAGTTCAAATGGTTTAAGGATATTTACTTCTTCGGATTTAAGATAGTTTGCAATAGAACCATATTTCTGTTCCCCTTTTCTCCAGTAATAATGAGAAATCACCTTATCATAAGGGTTTCGTTCGAAGCAAAACTTAAAATAATTGTCCCATATTTCTCTGGTAACATTATCCCGGATTTCTCGTGCAGTCATATGATTATAGAACTTATATCTCCCAAGTTTCCATAGCTGAAACAACCAATCTTTTCGCTTATATTTATGGAAGGGCAACAGGTAATTTTGTGCGCTTCTATATCCCAATTTCATACGAACTGCCTCATCGGCTTCAGAGATTCTGGTAATCGTATCTTCTGTCCCACAGACCTTGCTCAAAGCAATCTCCATCGAAGTTCCCGCTGTCTTACGGCATTTAATAAAAATAAATTTATGCTTATGCGAAATAATCATTCTCCCTTTAGTTTTCTTTTAAAAGTTTTCCACCACTTTCCCATCCTCGCAGTATTGGCCCTATTCTGATGAGGAAAAATTAAATCCGGAATAGGTTGTTCCAGAAAACGACAAAGTTCTTTCCAACCATTCCCTTCCTCCCAAGAAACTTCTAGCAAATCATCTTTTCTATCTTCAAAATACGACTTCACGTCTGCATTATGTTTTACATATTTTTCAAGATAAATTTTTTCATTGCCCTTCGGGAATCCAACACCATATATCCATCGCCTCATTTCAGAATGCGTTTTTCCAAAATGACGCACAATAGAATTCAACCAAGCGTCATTTTTCCGGGTGGTCAGGATAAACTTACTGTTTGGATATTGTTCATCTAATTCTTTATAAAGTACTGCCCAAGGGTTATCATGAAAGGCATCATACTCCTCAACCAATTCCCAAACCGGATCTAAATTATTTTCGAACAAAGTTGCCGCTAATCCGGTTTCTGCCCCACAGACATTGTACCCCAATTGCCTCAGCGCAGCATCTAGAGAAGTCGTTCCTGTTTTATGATAACCTATGCAAAAAATTTTCAAAAATAGACATTTAACACTTTACAAAAATCTTAGACATTATTAAAACGTCATAAGCATTACGACGCGGCTACCATCTAAAAACTATAATCAAAACAACGAATATCTTCCGCAAACCATTCCGCTACAATACTATACGTTCTTTCATTGTAAAAATCTCTAAAATCACGCTGTTCTGATTTATTCAAGTGGGGCAATCTTCGTCGTAAAGACAATTGCTTTTTAATCACTTCAAAGTCCGCTTCCAAATTTTCAAACCGGCCAACAAAATCCAAATCAATCTGTCCTGATTGATTCCGCAACCATGCGACCTGCGGCTGGAACATCTTTGGATTATCATAATATAAAGGATTTTTTTCTGCACCATATGTACATGCTACCCATTGCTCAAAAGCAATCTTATTTGTTCCCATTCCGGTTTGGTTTGTCCGTTCCCGATATTTATAATGAGAAACGACCTTGTCCCAAGGGTTCCGAACCATAGAGAATTTGTAAGCCATATTCCAATGATCCATCCCTACCATTTGAATCACTTCTTTTGCAGTAAGGTGTCGTTTTCGGAACAGGCCTACCGCTTCGCTGATGCTTGTTCCTCCTGTTTTATTGATGTGGATGAAGATAAAAAATCCATTAGGATATTTCCGTAGTGGATGTTCATTAAATAAACCGAGTTTTTGGCGTATTATTTTTATGGCTTTTTTGATCCTGGGTTTTATTTTTTTAATAAATTCTTATTCATTATAAACTCTCCAATTTTGTCCATATTTTCGGGGCGATGAATTTTGATAAAAAAGAACAATATCGCCAACTGTGCCGCAAGGAGCAGCTTCCCGTTTTTATGCAAGACTGGTGGCTGGATATTATTTGCGGTACAGCCAAATGGGATGTCGCATTATCCAAAGATAAGCAAAGTAACATTCAAGCAGCGATGGTCTTTTGTGTAACGAAAAAATGGGGATTTAAAATGATCTTGCGGCAAGGCCTCACCCCTTTCTCTGGGATCTGGATCAAGTATCCTGATGCTATGCACAAAACGGCAAAGCAATATTCTTTTGAACATCGAATCACGGAAGAACTCATTCAGCAAATTCCTGTCGTCAGTTTTCTCAATCTAGATTTTCACTATAGTTACAAAAATGCATTGGCCTTCCATTGGGCAGGATTTAAAATACTGACTCGTTACACTTATGTTCTGGGTGACTGTTCAAATCCAGAAATATTATTTGCTAACTTAAAATCCGAAATTAGGAACCGAATCAAAAAAGCCAAACAGTTGGTTCGGGTAGAATCCAGCAATGACCTTAAAAGTTTTTACACTATCAATAAAGTCACTTTCACCAAACAGGACATAATCATTCCATACAACTACGAACTGTTAGAAAAAATCGACCAAGCATTAGGACAAAGAGAAATGCGGAAAATTTATTTTGCCAAAGATCAAAACAACAACATTCATGCTGCCATTTACATCATCTTCGATTTCGATGCAGCCTATTATTTTATGGGCGGCTCTCATCCTGATTTTGGACAAACCCGAGCTATGTTTTTACTATTTTGGGAAGCAATTCTGGAAGCAGGAAAGCGAGGATTAAAATTTGATTTTGAGGGAACCATGCTCCCCAAAGTGGAACCTGTTTTTAGGGCTTTTGGGGCGATCCAGCAATCGTATGTAAGGGTGGAAAAAAGTAGTAGGATTTTTGAGGTTTTGAGAAATCTTATGGGGAGATAAAATATGATGTTTATTATCCTTCCGGAAGATCATCTAATTGTTCACAAAATATTGCTAAACTTGGATTTAACTTATGAAGTTTGCTAAAATTCTTCTGCTTTAGCATCGCCCTTGAAATTTTAGCATAATACTTTGGTTTTTTCTTATCTATTGTGAAATTGAATTTTTTGACAATACTTTGATTAAGTGTTTTCAAACAATTTTTCTCTTTACTTCTTTTCTTACCCGTTTCATAAAACGGAAGTAACCAACACTCTATCCCATCTACTGCAATAGCAAATAATATCCTGTCCGAATACTTGTCGTAAACCTCTCTACCAATTTCTGCTATCAATAAATCCTTAATCCTCTCAACAATTTCTATTGTCGTTAAAGATCTCCCTTCCTTATCTTTAAACTCAAACGAGTATTTCTTCGGCACCTCCTTACTCCTAAACACATCCGAGTCAAGATGAATAACAACATACAAGGATGGATTAGCTAACAATCCATCTCCAAAATCACTTGAGCGGCAATATTTGAAAACTTGATCCCAATTGCCTGAATTTGTTGTTAGGTAAGCATCGTTTGGATCTA
>JAHDGC010000272.1:8005-8769 GCA_020627865.1 Saprospiraceae bacterium
CCAAATATCCAGCGATCATATGCTTAATGACAATATGGTCTGTAATCCCTTCACAAATAAGGCCGATCATTACCATTGCATCATATTTTCATTTAACCCACCAATGTACCCTCTAGAAAATGCTTCTGACAATCGCACATTTGAATCAACATTATATGAACTCGTATCAATTCTGTTGATTTTGGTAATGCCTTCCAAATTACGGAATACGACAAACAGTTTTTGATTCGGATCAGCTAAATTCATCCCATCCAAAATTGCAGGATTATGGGTCGTCAACAAAACTTGTTTATCATGATTCTCACATAACTTCACGAAGGATTTTAGTAAATCTTTACAAAGTTTTGGATTCAATGCATTATCAATGTTATCAATAGCAAAAACTTTAGGCGTATGCCTACTGACTAAAAGAGAGATATAAAAAAGAAGAAATAGAAAACCTTCATTGGCACTTCTTTGATCGAAAAATGAAATGTTATCATCAATGTATCTATCCTTGAGTTGAATCTTTTTCTCGCTCATGGACAAGTCTTCTTGAATATGAAAATCTTCAAACCAATCAATCATATCCAAGTTGGCTTTTAGCTCATCAATCTCTTCTTTATTCATCAACTTAATCAACTTAAATAAGCCCTCGCCATAAATGCCTAAAGGCTCAATTTTTGATTCGTCTTCAAACTTTCGCAGTTCGTTATTTTCTGGGGAATAGATGATGAAATTTTCCAGTTTTTTGGCTATTGAGTCCGGGTTTATTCTATGAAATA
>JAHDGC010000273.1 GCA_020627865.1 Saprospiraceae bacterium
GGTGTTTCCCCTTATCGTTTTAGTTGGAGCAATGGAGATTCTTTATCTTGGCAAAGCAATATGACCCCAGACATGTATGCCGTAACCTTATCGGATGCCAATGGTTGTGAAATTGTTTTGGACAATATCAATGTTACCCAACCACCCATTGCTTTTGAATCCAACATTCAAGTAACGGATTCTATTTCCTGTTATGAAAATGATAACGGTTTGGTTTCCGTACTGGTTTCGGGAGGCGCAAGTCCATTTCAATACAATTGGAGCAGCGGTAGTGAGCATGATCTCCCTCAACAAACAGATTCCATTTTCAATTTGGATGAAGGGGCATACGATGTTACCATTACGGATGCATACGGCTGTGTGATTACCTCCGAAGCTGTCGTCCTTACGGAACCGGAACCTTTGCAATTTGAGTTAATTACCATTCATGATATTTTATGCTTTGGAGATGAAAGTGGCGCGATCGAATTGGAAATCAGTGGTGGCAAACCGCCTTATGTCTATAGTTGGAATACAGGAGCGCAGACGCAATATTTGACTGATTTGGCAGCAGGGAGTTATGCCGTTACGGTAAACGATGCAAATGGCTGCGCCTTGTTAAGTCAATCCTGGCAGATTCAGGCACCTGCTGAACTTGCCCTTTCCGTTTTGGAGATTGAAGATGCCACTTGTTTTGGATATACTGATGGTAATATTCGGATTTTTGCTAGTGGCGGAACGAATAATTATACTTACCTGTGGAGCAATGGCAGCGAGGAAGCACAATTGGAGAATATTCCCGCGGGGACTTATACTTGTACGGTTACGGATACCCATGGTTGCCAAAAAACGACAGGCGACATTCCCGTGCTGAGTTCCCCTTCCGAAATGCATCTCGAATTGGATACCATGAGTCATAATTTATGTCCAGGGGATTTATCTGGCTCCATTGATGTCAACTTCTCCGGAGGGCAAGCTCCTTATCAATTTGCTTGGAGCAATGGGAAACTTGAAGAGGATATTGACCAACTTCCCGGTGGCACCTACTTCCTTACGGTAACGGATGCTTTTGGTTGTCAAACCTTAAGTCCGACAAATGGTTGGTATATTTTTGAACCTGATCCATTTTTTACAGACCATGATCTTGTCCCAGCACATGCTGGGCAAAGCGATGGTGCAGCTACCATTATCTTGTCTGGGGGGACACCACCCTACGCATACCAATGGGACGCACAAACCAATGGACAACAAAGTCCAACTGCAACAGATTTGAGTACTGGTTACTACACGGCGACCATTACAGATCAGGCTGGATGTTCTATAATAGAAACCATTTATCTGCCTGTTCTGACCAGTACCATTGAGGAGCCAGCACGGCATATTCATCTGAATATTTCACCTAATCCAACAGCCGACATCGCCACCATTCGTCTAAGCCTTGACAAAAAACAAGACTTTATCCTTGGGTTGTATACTGCTGGTGGGCAAAAGATAATAGAAAAGCGTTTTGTTGATGTAAGCAAAGCAAACTGGATATTGAATTTGGCCTCTTATTCAGATGGTATTTACTATATCCAGCTGAAAACACCGCAGTTCATTGAGGGAAAGGTATTAATATTGAATAAAACGTAAAAAAATGGAAGAAAGCGGTAACTTTTCTTCATACTGGCCGTTAAGTATAATAATTATCTCACCAGAAATGTCTTTCTAGGTGCTTACATGTAGAACAATCAGATTTCAGGTCTGATTGTTCTTTTTTTTGTACTTTTGCATCTTGAAAAATGTTTTTCTTTATGAGCAACAAGCCTAATTTATCTCAGTTGAATCAGCCCAGCTACCTTTATGCCATACTTGGCGTATCGTTGGTGCTATTTTTATTGGGATTTTTTAGCCTAACGATGCTACAAGCTAGGCAACTCATCCGGATTTTCAAGGAAAAAGTAAATGTCATTGTAGAAATAAAGCGAGAAGCTGACCGACAGGATATTATACACTTTGAGGAAGCAATCGAAAATGAAATCTATGTTAAGGAGTCTTCCGTGAAATTTATTAGTAAAGACGATGCTATTGAACTCCTGCGGGAAGATTTTGGGGAGGAATTTCTTACAATGGATTTCAACAATCCCTTATATGATGTGGTCAGCTTCAATGTTTCGGCTAACCATATGGATACGGAACAATTGACGGAGATCAAACAAACATTGAAAGAGCACCCTATTGTCCGAGATGTATATTATCAGGAAGGTGTCGTGGACAATATTTCTAAAAATATAGAAAAAATAGGTCTTTTTGCCCTTCTTATCAGTATTTTGTTCATCTTTGTAGCATTAACTTTGATTCATAATACCATCAAACTGGCACTTTATGCCAATCGTTTTTTGATTAAAAATATGGAACTCGTTGGTGCAACCTGGGAGTTTATCAGCCGTCCTTTTCTGGTGAGGAGTTTAATCAACGGACTTATAAGTGCCGGAATCGCCATTTTGGGTATCTTGATATTAACCTTTTTGGCAAGGCTCCAACTTCCGGAATTGGCGCACATACAATCCGTTGGCACTTTTGTGGTTGTTTTTCTACTGCTTTTGCTTATCGGAGCGTTTATTACGGTCGCCAGCACCTACTTTGTCGTCCATAAATATTTGAAGGCGAATATTAATGATCTGTATTAAAAAAGAAGAACTAAAAATCATACATTCTATATATATAACTATTACCAAATAGTACAATTAACATAAAATGAGTAAGAAAAAAATTGTTCAAACGAATAAGAAGTCAACAGAAGCGAATCCTAAGAAAAAGCTTGTCCCTACGGTTTCCAAAACGAAAACGGCTACGGCCACCACTATGGGTTCTGAAAAAGAACTGTTGTTTGGCCGGCAAAATTATATCTTAATGGCAGCAGGTATTGGGCTGATTGCATTGGGTATGATATTGATGTTGGGCGGTTGGATGGAAGACCCAAACGTATGGGACGAGAACGTTATTTACAGCTTCCGCAGAACGGTATTGGCTCCTGTAGTGATCCTTGCTGGGCTTATTGTTGAGGTTTTTGCTATTTTAAAATAACCTGATTTTTCCTTAAAGTAATGGAAGAAATTATAAGAAGTATCATCCTGGGTATTATTCAGGGGCTAACCGAGTTTCTACCGGTTAGTAGTAGTGGACATCTCGAATTGGCCAAGTTTTTTATGGGTGATGATCGAGTTGCAGAGCAGAGCATGCTCATGACCGTTGTTTTGCATGCCGCAACGGCATTAAGTACCATCGTTATTTTTCGTAAAGAAATTATAGAACTGGTGCAGGCGTTTTTCAAACCCAAACATATTGTCGAAGGCAAGCAGGTCTGGAATGAAGATTTCCTCTATATTTTTAAAATTGTCCTTTCTATGATTCCAGCCGTAATCATCGGGCTGGCCTTCGAAGAGCAGATAGAACAATTGTTCAATAAACAAATTCTGCTCGTTGGCGTCATGCTTATCGTTACGGGAATTTTGTTATTTCTTGCCGACAAAGCTAAAAACACATTAAAAAAAGTAGATTTCAAGAGTGCACTTCTTGTTGGAATTGCGCAAGCGATAGCCATCTTGCCCGGTATTTCCAGATCTGGAGCGACCATTTCAAGTTCTGTAATTTTGGGAATTGATCGGGAGCGTGCGGCTCGATTTTCTTTCCTGATGGTTGTTCCTCTGATTTTCGGGAAAATGGCCAAGGATATGTTGAGTGGGGAGTTGAGTTATTCCTCGGATTTTCTGGTTCCGCTATTGGCGGGATTCGGCGCAGCATTCGTTACGGGCTTGCTTGCTTGTACCTGGATGATTCAGCTGGTCAAAAATGCTAAGTTGAGCTATTTTTCTATTTATTGTTTTATTGTTGGGCTGTTGGCTATTGCTTATGCACTTTTCATGTAGGGTATTTCTTTTATTTACAGAACTTGCTATCACCAGTAAAATATATTAACTTGTCTATAGACGTAATTATTTTAAACATACAAAACCGTGAAACTCGCCAACCCTATATATGATGCCGCTTTTAAATTTCTGTTGGAAGATACAGAAATTGCCAAAGGCTTAATTGGCCATATTATCAATGAGGAAATTGTCGAATTGACGCTTAAACCTCAGGAGATCAAAGTAAAATCAGATACCTATATTGTTGTCATATTGAGGATCGATTTCAAGGCAACTATTAAAACCAAAGATGGTCAATACAAAAAAGTGTTGATCGAAATACAAAAAGGCAAACAGGATAAGGATATTCTTAGGTTTCGTAAATATTTAGGAGCCAATTATAGAAAAATAGATGATGTTAAGGTTTCAGGAGATATCATAGAACAGAAAACGCTCCCCATTATTACGATCTATTTTTTAGGATTCCGCCTAGCTAACATTAAAACTCCTGTAATGAAAGCCGATAGGACTTATATAGATTTGGTTACGAACTTGGAATTATCAGAAAAAGAGGATTTTGTCGAACAATTGACACACGATGGCTATTTCATACAAATTCCACGTCTTCATAGGAAATCAAGGAATAAACTGGAAAGAATACTGAAAGTGTTCAATCAATCTTACAAGTGGGATGAAGATAACAGGTTAATTAGTATTGATGAAAAAGAGCTTAATGAAGATCCCTTGCTTAAAAAGATCGGAGATAGGCTGATGAGAGCCGCAGCAGATGAAGATTTTCTCGACAAAATGGAATTACTAGATGAGGTTGAGGGAAAAATAGAAAAGCATATTAGAGAGAATGAGCAGTTAAAGGAATCTGTAAAACTTTTAGAAAATCAGAAAACTGATTTAGAAAATCAGAAAACTGATTTAGAAAACCAGAAAACTGATTTAGAAAACCAGAAAACTGAAACTGTTATAAATTTGATAAAAATGACAAATTTATCCGATGAACAAATAGCTGCAATACAACAAATTGAAATTGAATCCGTAAGAAAAATAAGAAAAGACTTTATGGATAAATAAATGCCCACGAGAAAACAACATAGTTACTTCACAGGGAACAATTAATCTTTACCTTAACTTTCCATCCAACGAAATGTCCTTCCCAATTTTCAAACCCAACCAGGCTCTAGACTCCACCGATTTCAAACTCGGAACAGTATTGTTAATAAACAAACCTTTAAAATGGACAAGTTTCGATGTGGTCAATAAAATTAGGTTTCGATTAAAGCACCTGCTCAAGGTAAAAAAAATTAAAGTTGGCCATTCCGGAACATTAGACCCTTTGGCGACAGGCCTCCTTATCCTTTGTACCGGAAAAGCAACCAAAAGTATTAATAATCTACAAGGTTTAGATAAAGTCTATAGTGGCACCTTCCATCTAGGAGCGACGACACCTTCTTATGATAAAGAAACTGACCCCGACAAACATTTTGACACCAATCATATCACGCCCGAACTTATCGAGCAAGTCCGGCAGTATTTTGTTGGAAATATTGAGCAATTCCCTCCCATGTATTCTGCGATCAAAGTGGATGGACAACCCCTCTATCGGAAGGCTCGTAAAGGTATCATGGTGGAACTCAAGCCCCGACCAGTGACCATTCACGAATTTGAAATCCTTTCTGTGGAAATGCCTACTGTTGCCTTTCGGGTAAAATGCAGCAAGGGAACCTATATCCGTTCTTTGGCCTACGATTTTGGGAAAGCTTTAAATAGCGGAGCCTACTTGTCTTCCCTTGTAAGGGAAAAAATTGATCATTATAACTTGGAAGATGCTTGGGATGTGGAAGAGCTAGCCGCGTTGTTGGAACAAGCTACCCAATAAGCAATATGCCTCATTTCTTCGAAAAAAAAATGATGCGCCCGTAAAAAGACACATCACCAAATATAGAAAGCATTGCTCATGGGAATATAATACTATGGTGAGTAATATTTTCTATAAAATAATACAAAATAAGTCCGCCTATCTCGTTTTAGAATAGGCGAACAAGCTCAAAAACTGGTTTTGCGAAATGTTTACTTAGGTAAAATTTCTATTTTAATTCGTAAGTATAATTTGTAAACCTATTGTATGCCATTTGTTCTACCAACTCATCCATATCTATTCCTCCCCAATCAAATGAAACGACGGTAGTATTGTTCTCCCTAATGTCAATTGGCCCTACAAAAGGAAGTTCCTCGACCGTTGGGCGATCATTATGATAATCCAATACTTCTAAAAAGCTTTCTGCGCTGAAGGCTTCCTCATATTTCCTAACGATTTCCCCATTACTATCAAAGATGATTATGGTTGGTAACATATTCACCTCGAACAACATTTTAAGACTTACCCCATCAAAATCTTCCACATCAACCATCATATGCAAGTAATTATTCTCAATATATGATTTAACCTCTAGGTCTTCCTTCATATATTTTTTCATCTTTTTACATGGTCCACACCAAGAAGCGCCAAACTGTAGGAAAAACATTTTGTCCTGAGCTTTGGCCTCGGCTACGAGATCGGCAAAATCAAGGGAAACTTCTTCTAGGTTTTGGAGATGAGGTAGATCTGCTGATTGTGTAATAGTTTCGTAATGTGCTTCAATGCGCTCTGGCAATTTTTCACTATCATTTGCTTTAACAAAATCTAGTGTTTCAACAGCAGGATTTAAGGGAAGCTCTTTAAGTTCTCTTGGCAATTGCTCAAGCGGAGTAGCCCATTTCTTTGTTCCCAAAAATGAAGCATTTAACTTGGATAACGACAGTACGCTATTGAAATCCATTTTTTCATTGTGGAAACCTGAAAATGATTTAATAAAAGCTTCTTCAGCTGGATTAGCATCATAGCCAAACGCAATTGGGTAAAACCTTCCATTATCATCAACTACACTATGATGATCTATATCTATTAGAGAAAAATAGGGATGTATTGGTAAATGGTTGGCCGCACTTGAGTCAATTGGGGTGACAATTGAAACCAACAACAATAGGGAAAATGCCCCGAAAAAAGACAAGATACTACTCGTGTTTTTAAATGTTTTTTTTGGGTTTTGCGGCTGTGAGATTTCTAAAATCTGATCTTCGTGAATCATTCGTGTTCTTTTACATTACGTAAAAGTTCATGGTACAATTTGTTTAATTTAGTTTCCTCACAGTGTATGTATGGCATAAATGTACGTGCTTTTAGATCAAAAGTAATGTTTTTCGTAAAAAAAAGTTAAAAATACACTATTTTAGGTATAAAACACATGTAAAAATACTAACATATAATATAGGTAAGTAAACGCACAAGAATAAGTTCCACCACAGATAACACGGACAAACACAGACCTGCCTTCGTGCCGAAAGGCAGGCAGGTTATGTCACAGATTTATTCGCGCCATGCGCGAATGTACACAGATTTTCACGTATGAATCTGTGAAAAATCTGAGTAATCTGTGGTGAAAAAGACAAACACTGATTACGGCGGTTTTTGGAATTTATTTTTTGCACTTCTATTATAAATCTCATTCTACAGCAGCTCCAACCTCATGATTAAGAATCGCCGGTGTAAGAATCTCCAATGTCTTAACAGGTTTTCCATCAGACCAAGTGCCCAGAAAACGTTGTTCCGGCGTATTGCCCAAAGCATAATTGCAGTTTATCCCATTGGTCGCGCAATCCATCAAGGCATCAAAAAGCTTCCAATATCCAGCATAGTCTACCCAATCCGTCGATGCGATTCGCAAACTTCTTCTCGTTGTAATATTTTGCTCCCCAGAATCAAATGTCTTATCAAGGGCATAGCTTTCATTATGGCCAGCATAGATCGCTTCTGCGCCATTTCGGTCTGGATATTGGATAATATAATTGCGATCCTTCACATTTTTGGTCTCGCGGAAAAGACGTTTTGCAAACTTATCACCTACAATTCGATCATTCACACTAACCATAAGCAACATTTTCAGATCTTCATGCATGGCACTGTAATCGTCTAGTATTCCCCCATTGAAAGGCCCTGTTCCTGGCGAACAACACATCAAAGTTGCCGGGCGAGGAAGCTCAAAAATATCGTATTTGGCCACAATATGCGCATTGATAACCCCGCCATACGAGTGCCCAACATAGCCCATATGCTCCGTCCTCACGTTTAAACCCTGTTCTTTTATACATTCCAAGCCAGATTTTATACCTAGGACAGCATTTCCGACAAATTTTCCCGTTCCAGGGCTAATCAGGTTCTTCTGATACCGAGGAAAAATAACGACATTGCCCTTCTTGACGATATGCGCAATCCATTTTCCATAAACCATCGGGTTATATGCCCCATAACCATGCATAAAAACGACCACCCCCAACTGCTGATCGCCCGAATTTTTCGGTGTAAAAAAATAAAACCCCTCTTCTGTCTCCCCATGATCTTCGAAGATAACCTCCTCAAAACGATAATCAAAAGAAGCCGGATAATCAAAATCTGATGCATTCATCGCATGCTCCTGCGCTGTCAAGATCAAGGCACAACAAAAAAAGAATACAAAATTTATGATTTTATACATATTAAGCTGCTGATTTATTGGTTTTTCTTTACCAGATATTTTTTACTTTAATACTTTTAAATTTTTACTTATACTTGCTCACCATAAAACAAACGCATTTTATGTAAATTTGTTGAATAATCAAGAGACTTAAACCCGATAATGAAAGATATTATAATAGATAAACCATGTGGCGTAATTGGAGCAGGGAGCTTCGGGACAGCTATTGCAAAATTATTGGCAGAAAATGTTGATGTCATTTTGTATTCTCGGAATGAAAAGCTTGTACACAAAATTAATACAGAACATAGAAATTTTGATGTTGACTTGCCC
>JAHDGC010000274.1:0-7708 GCA_020627865.1 Saprospiraceae bacterium
CGGAGTATGCCTTTATCATTTCCAAGATCAACTATGCGCACCTGAAAAGGTATTCCAAGGCGAGGGAGTATGCGCGCAAAGCAGCTGGTTTCCGTCCAGGTTGGGGAGAGCCTTATATCTTGATCGGTAAACTATATGCTTCTTCTGGACCCTTGTGTGGCCCTGGTACGGGTTGGGATTCTCAAGTGGTGACTTGGCCGGCTATTGACATGTGGAATAAGGCGAAATCGGTGGATTCTAGTGTTGCCGGAGATGCAAACAAGCTGATTCGGAAATATAGCAAATACATGCCTTCGGTGGAGGATATTTTCCAGCGGAATTTGAAGAAAGGAAGTCCGTTTAAGGTGGGTTGTTGGATACAGGAGTCGACGACGATTCGTCCGGCGACGGATTGATTTTTGGTTAAAAAACGTAGAACCACAATGCATTGTGGTTCTACGTTTTTTAGATTTATTTACCTCATCTTCGGCCTTCTTCTTTTTCCTCCTCTACCCCGCATCTGCATATTCGAATTTTTATGACCACCCTGCCGCATGTGCTTCATCTGCCCCCTTTGGGCGAAAGCCTGTTCAAATTGCTTAATTTGATCCCGCAAAGGTGCCTGAGAAACCTTTAGCTTTTTCACTTCATTGAAATGCATTCTCGCCACGTTCCACTTATTTTTCTTGGCATAAATATTCGCCAATTGCAAACCAACCATCGCTTTTTCATCATCGGTATTCAGCTCCATTTCCTGTGCCTTGACAAACCAAGTTTCCGCTTCGTCCTCATCTTGGCGACTTAGGGCAAGGTTTCCTTTAATGATATAGTAAAAAGCCTTGTTGGTTTTGTAAAGCCATTCCGGTTTGATAGTTAAAGCCAGTCTTTTTTCTGCTTCGACAAAGTTCATTTCTTGGACAAGTTGCGCGGAAGATTGTACCGTTCCGAGAAAAATATAACTACCTAGAAAGAACAAACCAATTAAAAGTAAAGGAAAGGCATACCAAAAGCTATACACAAAAGCCAAGGCAATTCCTCCGCCAAGAAATAAAGCAATGAGGGCAAACTTCAAATATATATTAATAGAAAACATATTTTTTCAGTATTTACAAATGATAAAATGGTCTGCAAAGGTACGGAAAATGTTTGAATTTTGTGATGGTCTTCTGGCAAGTCTCATGAAAGTCTAGGCTATAAATGTAATTCCTTTGATTTTGTTTGCTACTGTTCCTTATAGTTTGTTATACTGTTGGCAATTGGCTTTATTGGCAAAACACTGGATGTTGCTTATGAAGTTTTAGAGTAATGATTTCCTTTTTTGTTAAGAATTTCCAACTTTTGGATCAAAAAAACCTTTTTCATAATTTTTTTATATAAATTTGCAGTATAGGGATATGACAAATTTTATTTAAAGCTAGATTTAACTCTAATTGATATTCTATCAAATAGACATTATCTCTCCACATATTTTACTCAAAACCGATTCTATAATTACTTTAGAGAATTGGTGATTAATAAGATACGTAAAATGACAAGGTTGTTTTTCGGCATGGCCTAGCTGTAGCTGAAAGTTTAGCCCCTCCTGCCAAAACACTTACGCAGGGAAGCCGTCAAGTGTGTAGATTATTTTTCCCCAATCTCCTCTGTACGACTTATTTATCTAAGTGTATGCAATGGACTGAGTAATACAGTCATCACGTTAGTGTAACATATTAGTTTTTAATTATGAAAAATTTAATCAAAAAAATCCTTTGGAGTGGTTTATTTGTCTTATCCACACAATTTACATTTGCTCAAACCTACCTGACAATAAATCCGCTATCTACTCCTACTGATCTTGCGGCAAGTGGGTGGCTTGGCTTCATGAATGTTTATGAATTACCTGCCAATGGGGGCAGCTTTATATTTGGCAGCGGTTGGAGTGTTCCTGACTTAACAGCCACTGCGGATGCCAATCATGAGATTTGTATAGGCCCCAATAGCATTAATGATCCTAGCGACTTTTGGTATCAATGTGTCGGAGGAGCAACACCACCAAATTGTGGAGGGCCCGGTGCTCCTGGCAACAAAAATATGGTGGCGGCCTTGTATCAAGAAGTATCAGATGGCTCTTTGGCAGGCCAAGCCCTTGAATTTACGATAGAGATTACCTCCTATACTTTCACTGCTGCTCACCAAACCTGTATCTATATCAGAGATTTTGCCCCTGATATGTCTTCTAATGTAGAGGCCAAAGTCCCAATTACAGGGCCAGGAGTATACACGGTTACGCTCACCACAGATCCAGATCCAACCCGGCCTGTACAATATGGATTTGAAACCCAAGGCGAAAATGTTTGGGCTACAGATTCTGGGGCATTTGGTACTGTTAAAGCAGTTGGTGTTTTTCAATGTCTTCCCAATAACGGGACACTTATGAATAATAATTAACTCACCTTTGGATTAAAGTAAACCTACATAAAAACATCTTTATCTTTTTTGATAAAGATGTTTTTATGATTTTGCAATCAATTTTCTGGAAACATCGTACATCACAACATTACTTCTCCAACTCCACAAGCCGCACCTCCCCCAAAGGCACCCGCAACCGCTTCGCCAACTTTTCCACCATATTCTCCTTGTCAATACTTTCCACATAATACCATTCGGAAAGCACAGCCTCAGGTGACAAGGTCAGTTGAATATAACCATGCTCATGTAGGTTGACATATTTCAAATGCGGATTCAGCCTAGGATCTTGGAACAATTGCTCCACCATCTTAACCGTATCCAAGGTGGTATAATAATCATAATTGGCAGAGGTGATACTTGGAGTACCCAACTCAACAGCCAGTGTATTCATATTGTTATTTTTATAGCTTTCTGAAGAAAATGGCACTTCAAAAGCCCAAGAGCAATGGGTATCTCCGGTAACAAACAAGATGTTTTCAATATTTTCGGATTGCATATGCTCCAGAATCTTTTTCTTTTCTACGGGATAGCCATCCCATGCATCCATGTTCAATGGATTTTGGGGAAATATTGGACTGATGTTGAGATCAGCAAAGATCACCTGATTGCCGATGATTTTCCAGGTAGCTTTGGAATCCGAAAGGGATTGGGTAAACCATGTTAGCTGTTTTGCCCCGAGCATGGAACGGGTTTCGTCCATATAGTCGGGATGCTTGAGGCTATCTACTTGGGGCGAACGGCCTTCCAAGCGCTCATCCAGCATAATTAAATCTGCCAGCGGGCCAAAGGAGAGCTTGCGGTGAATTTTGCGGCCGCTATTTTCCCGGACAGGCAGCCACTCGAAGTAAGCTTGGCGGGCAGCTTTTTTCCTATCCGCAAAACTGCCTTCCTTATCTGGTTGGTGGTTTTCTCCTCCTGTCTCATAAGAATCATTGGCCACTTCATGGTCATCCCAAATGGTGATAAAAGGATGCATCCGGTGGGCATTCCGCAAATCCTTATCCAACCGATAAATGGAATACCGGGTTCGGTAATCCTCCAAAGTTATAATTTCATTTGGGGGCAAATGTTTCCGGTTTAAAGTCGTATCCCCATAAGTACCCGGCCCATATTCGTAGATGTAATCTCCTAAATGTAACACGGCATTTACATTTTCCTTTTTAGCAATATTCCCATAAGCATTAAAATACCCGGCTTCATAATTCGAGCAACTGGCTATGATGAATTTCAGTTGGTCGGTTGCTTTATCCGGTGCCGTTCTCGTCCGGCCAATGATGGATTTTCTTTTTCCGTAACTGAACTGGTAGTAATAATAGGTGTCGGGAGTCAATCCCCTTACATCTACCTTGACGGTAAAATTTTTGCTTTGGTCTGTTTTAATTTTTCCGGTTTGCACCTTGCCGGAGAAGTCTTCTGTCGTGGCCATTTTCCAGACGACCTCGATGGGTTCTTCGGATGCTGGTGTCACCTTTGTCCAGATAATCACTTGGTTGGGGAGTGGATCTCCGGAGGCTACGCCGTGATAAAAGGGGGCTAATGCGGTGTCGTAGAATGTGGTGATGTCGGTTTGGGCGGTGGTTTTTAGGGTTGTGGTTATTGTTATTACAATGACTAAAAAGATGGTGTGTAATTGTCTTGTATCCATGAGTTTTTGTTTTGAAATGAGGAGGATTGGACTCGGTTAATGTAAAGCTAAAATTTTCTGGTGGGATGTGGCTCTCTTTGTTTGTAAAAAACGATAAGCATAATTGTTTCCGTCAAAAAAAAATAATCAAAATAATTAAATTAACATAAAAATATAATCAAAATAGTTTTATTTTAAATAAAAATTAGTATTTTTGCATCCGTAATTATTTTTGGTGCAAAGTGAATTCATGTGATAAAAGATAATTCGGTAAGGTTTACTAAACTTCTCTTTTGTAATGTTCTGGGCTTTAAGCTTGACCACAGGAGCTTTTGCATAACCAAGTTTAGTAAACCTAACCATATGAAATGATTTAGTGCCTTATTTTTTCAAAAAATTAAAAAACATTCATTATGAAATCAATGGAACAATTAAGGGAAGATTTTCAGAATACCCAAATTCAACGAAACCAAGAAAGGCTAAGGTATTTTCGCAAGTTGCAAGACATTCTAAGAAAAATGCTAACGTCTGATGGAGTTAAAGCAAAATTTAGCGAGGATAAAATAGGCAATTTTAAATCTCAAGTTGCAGGAGCTAACTCTCAAGAAGAAATAGACAGATTGGGAACAACAATTTGGAACGAATACCAAGGTAGTTTGACCGCTACAGTAAACACTAATATTAGAAAGACTCATTTAAGGCAGAACAAATATACCCCTGATGAGCCATACTCGCCCACCGCCAACTAAGTTTTAAAACAAACCCCACGAGTTGACAAATCCACACAATATACGTATATTTGTCAACCAAGGCGTTTTAAAATAAAAAAATGGAAGCTGTAATTGCGTATAGAATCAAGAATGCTCGAAAATTAAAGTGCTTATCTCAGCAGAAGGTGGCTGACGCAATTGGTGTTTCTAAGCAAATGATCAGCAAATATGAAAAAGGCTTATCCATTCCGGATAGTGGGAAACTCATCAAATTAGCTAGATTATTTGATTTAAAAGTTGATTATTTCTTTAGGTCAAATAAAGTTGAATTAGGAGAAATCAACTTCAGGAAAAAGTCGAAATTCTCCATCAAAAAACAAGAATCGCTCAAGGAGTTAATTAAAATCAAACTTGAAAATTACCTATGGCTAGAGGATACCTTATCCATTGATTCCTCTTTTGATAATGTTATCCATAATGATAAAATTAATGCTCTTGAAGATGTTGAAAACATAGTTTTAAAACTTAGAAAACACTGGGATATTGGAATCGACCCGATCCATAATATCATTCAAGTACTAGAAGATAAAGAGATCAAAGTAATTGAACTAGAAGATGTAGATGAAAAATTTGATGGCTTGGCATGTTTTGCTAACAGTAAATATCCGATAATTGTGGTGAATAAAAATTTCCCCGTTGAAAGAAAAAGGTTTACACTTCTTCATGAATTAGGACACCTATTGTTGGATTTGCCAGATTGTGAAACTGATATAGCAGAAAAGTATTGCAACAAGTTTGCATCTGAATTTTTACTACCTAAGTATATGGTCATTGATGAATTTGGCGGGAAAAGAAATCACATTACTTTACCCGAGCTTATAGCTACGCAAAAAAAATATGGTATCAGTATTCAAGCAATTGTTTACAGGCTTGTTGATGCCAAAATTCTTTCTAAAGAAAAACAAAAACAATTCTATCAAAAGTTAAACTTTAATCCAAGTCTTAAAAAAGAAATCAATCTATCAAGATTTGAAACTCCCGAATTTTCTGAGCGCTATTTAAGATTAGTTTATAGAGCACTTTCAGAAGAAAACATATCCATTAGTAAAGCTGCTGCATTATTAAATACCAATGTAGAAGCCGTTAGAGAAAATTTTGCTAAACTACTTTGAGTATCTAAGCGATGAACGTACTTGTAAATGATGCCAACATACTCATTGATTTAGCCAAGATCGGGCTAATTGATAAATTTTCGGATTTGAACTTCGACCTATACACTACCGATTTTGTATTAGAAGAACTAAACCAAGATCAACAAATCTCTGTTCAAGAATTAATTAATCTTGACAAAATTGGGTTAATTACAACTGAAACAATTGAGGATTTTCAAGGAATAAATGATTTGTTAGAAAAAGCATCTGGACTCAGCTTTCAAGATTGTTCGATATGGTATTATAGCAAAAAAATGGGTGGCACTCTTATCACAGGCGATGGAAAGCTTAGAAAAGCAGCAACGAAAGATGGTATTGAGGTTCGTGGAATAATTTATATCCTTGACGAAATCTTGAGGCAAGGTAAAATAACATTTGCTATCGCTATAGAAAAGATAGAACTTTTATATAAACTAAATGATCGGCTTCCCAGAGGAGAACTTCCCAAAAGAGTAAAACTTTGGAGAAACAAAAAAATAGTGGGTCAAAATTTTTATCAATGATATAAAGCACAAATTACCGAGCTACACAAAGCCAAAACAGCATACAAAATTCACATCAAAAGCCCACAACTTACCCTGCTCTAGGTAAACCCCCAATCAAAACCCCACATTTCCCACATTATTTCCCAAAAAAACTACAATTCATTTAGTTTTAGCCGTAAATTTACCCACTATAAATGCAGCTAAACCTAAAGAAATCCCGTATATAAGCAAGATGAACGAAATTAAAACCAAGCACTACAGTATCCATATCGGAGATATTTGGCAGCCGCTAAACCAATTGCTTTCTCAGAAGGCTTATCGTCAAATTGGTGTGCTCGTCGATGAAAACACGGAGCGGTATTGCCTGCCGGCCCTTGAACAATTCGCTTCATTTCCGTTTAAAACGTATAGAATCCCGGCGGGAGAAGCGTTCAAAACGCTGGATACTTGCCAGGAGATATGGCAGTTTTTGATGGATGAAAATTTTACCCGAAACGGATTGCTCATCAACTTGGGCGGCGGCGTTATCGGGGATATGGGTGGCTTTTGTGCCAGTACTTTCAAAAGGGGCATTGATTTTATACAAATTCCGACGACTTTGCTGTCTCAGGTGGATGCTTCTGTAGGGGGAAAGTTGGGGATTGACTTTAATTATGTCAAAAATGCGGTCGGTGTCTTTAATGATCCGCAGGCCGTTTTGATCCATCCACCCTTTTTGGATACTTTACCTGAAAAGGAACTCCGTAGTGGTTTTGCAGAAATGATGAAGCACGGCCTGATTGCCGATAAAAACCATTGGGAACAACTTTGCCAAATTGAAACCTTGAATGCTAAGACGCTCGCCCCACATATCCGTACTTCTGTACAAATCAAAAAAGCTATTGTTGAGGCTGATCCTTGTGAAAAAAATGTTCGGAAATTACTAAATTTTGGCCATACTGCAGGGCATGCGGTTGAAAGTCAAGCATTGGAGGCCGGACATGAACTTACACATGGCGAAGCTGTAGCCATCGGCATCGTTTGTGAAGCTTTCCTTTCTAAGGAATTGAGTGGCTTACCCAATGATGAATTTGACCAAATTTGCACCCTAATCAGGCGAATTTATCCCGGATTTTCTAAGATTGGTGCGACAGAACAACTATTGGAACTCATGAAGAAGGATAAAAAAAATACTGGAAAAGAAATCAACTTTAGTATGCTAAAAGAAATTGGTCATGCGTTAATAAACCAACATTGTGATGAACAATT
>JAHDGC010000274.1:7718-8752 GCA_020627865.1 Saprospiraceae bacterium
TTATACTTCCGTTTACGTGTACTAAACCTTGAAAGTCTAGTAAACGTAAAACTCTACTTAAATTCATATGTTTATTTTGTTATCTTTGACAAAAAAATAAACATACACTATCAACTTGGTTCTTTGACAATTTTTGCACTGCTCACGTTCCAGAGATTATATCTCTGGCAATAATATGCCGTCCCTATGGGACTCAAATTTAAAAGCTCTATACTGAGATTTTTTTTATTTTTAAAATTAATCTTCCGCAAAAATTACCAAAGACCCGTCAACTTTCGCTTTATGCAGGAAAATACAGATTCTGGCAATATTAGGGAACAGAGAAAACCAACCTACAAACGCCTCACCAAAGCCATGTGGGTGCTTACCATTTTGGGTATTTTATCTGTTGTCGGAATATTCTTCCTCTTGTCTTTCAGTGACCTCCCCACCTTTGAGGAGCTGGAAAACCCTAGGAACAACCTCGCCTCCGAAGTTTATGCGGCCAATGGCGATGTACTAGGTAGATATTTTGTAGAAAACAGGATTCCTGTCGATTTTGATGACCTGTCTCCTAATCTCACAAATGCCTTGTTGGCAACAGAAGACGAGCGTTTTTACAAGCACTGTGGGATTGATATTGAGGCCTTATTCCGCGTGTTCGGGAAAACCTTGTTGATGCGCAACAGAAATGCTGGAGGAGCCAGTACCATTACTCAGCAGTTGGCCAAAATGCTCTTTACAGAAAAACCGGCTTCTGGCCTCGAAAGGGTTTCTCAGAAACTCAAAGAATGGATTATCGCCCTCAAGCTGGAGAAAAGCTATACCAAGGAGGAGATTATTGCGATGTACCTCAATAAGTTCAACTTCATCAACGGTGCTTACGGCATCAAAGCTGCAGCAGAAATCTATTTTGGCAAAAGCCAAGAAGAACTGAGCATTAATGAATCCGCTACCCTCGTCGGAATGCTCAAAAACCCAGCATTATTTAATCCAATAAGAAGACCGGATACGACAAAGCATCGTAGGGAAGTTGTCCTCAAGCAGATGGTAAA
>JAHDGC010000275.1 GCA_020627865.1 Saprospiraceae bacterium
GATGCCTTCAAATTCTTTCTTTGTACTAATGATCCCCGGCTTGTGTGCAAAAACCTGAATGTGTTGAATCCCGCCTTTTGTCTCCTTTTCTACCTTATAATCCTCATTGGTATACCCCAGAAAAGAAAAAGGTTCCAGATACCCGATGCTTCCGATAGTATCCAAATGGGGATAAAATTCTTGATTCTTATCAATGGGAATGGATTCAAAAGATCGGTTAACATTAGTGTCCATGATATGGATATGCCCCCAGAAACCGAATATCTTACTGCTAATTTCATTTTTGAATCCCGTGATGAGCGAAGTCGCCACGATCATCACCGTCATGCTCAGGGCAATGGCAATGATCGCAATTCGGATAATCAATCGAGAAAAACTCTTCCTTCCGGAAGCCGCAACTCTCCGTGCTATAAAATATTCGAGATTCATGTATTCTTCACTTGGGTTGCAATATACAAAGTTAGTTTGAAGGAAAAAGTAAAACGATGTAAAAATGATGCCTTAATTAACTATTAGAGCATGTTGGGAATTTAATAATTGGGCTGCAAACCTGCCTGTCCTTGCGGACACGCAAGCAGGTGCCACTTTTTCGATTATCCTGTGCTGCGTGGCTTGCCAAGCAGGCTTGTCTAACCT
The DNA here is from genome assembly GCA_020627865.1 of Saprospiraceae bacterium. Taxonomy (GTDB): domain Bacteria; phylum Bacteroidota; class Bacteroidia; order Chitinophagales; family Saprospiraceae; genus JAHDGC01. The sequence continues at coordinate 637 of JAHDGC010000275.1, forward strand.
CTCTGCGTTCCTTGAAAGGCAGGTCAAAAGATTGACTATTTTCGCCTGCCTGTGGCAGACAGGCTCTAAAGACCAAATCCCCAACATACTCTTATTCAAAAAAACAATTCTCATTATAGCTTTACATCATACTTATTTTTACCTAAATTTGCAGCTTTCGGAGATAAAAATGAATAGCAATACGCTAAATATTTAGGAACCGTCGTAAAGCATTACGACGCTACAAAACAAGATATGAATTTTATAGAAGAATTAAAATGGCGGGGGATGTTACACCAGATGACACCCGGAATTGAAGAAGCATTATCCAAGGGTATGCAGGTCGGCTACATCGGTTTTGACCCTACAGCACCCAACCTTACTCTAGGAAACTTCGTGCAAATAATGCTACTGAAATTGTTCCAACTTTCTGGCCATAAACCGATTGTCTTGATGGGTGGGGCTACGGGTAGAATCGGTGATCCTTCCGGCAAAGATAAAGAAAGGGTATTGAAAAGTTATGAAGAACTAGATCATAACCTTGAGCGACAATCCCAACTTTTTAAAAAATTCCTTGATTTTGAAAATGGCCCTAACAAGGCACTCATGATTAATAATCATGATTTTTATAAGGAGATGAATGTGCTTGACTTTCTGAGAAAAGTTGGGAAAACCCTCACCATTAATTATATGATGTCCAAGGAGTCGGTGAAGAAAAGAGTAGAAACGGGCCTTTCTTTTACAGAATTCAGCTACCAGCTTTTGCAAGCATATGATTTCCAATGTTTGTACGATCAATATAACTGTACCATGCAAATGGGTGGATCGGATCAGTGGGGAAATATTACTTCCGGTACAGAATTCATCCGGCGAAATGTGGAGGGCGGAAAAGCCTTTGCGGCAACTACCCCACTCTTGACAAAATCGGATGGTTCTAAATTCGGTAAATCTGAACAAGGGAACATCTGGCTCTCTGCCGAGATGACTTCTCCCTACAAATTTTACCAGTTTTGGATCAATGCAGCCGATCAGGATATTGCAAAATTTATCCGGTATTTTACTTTGAAAAGTCGGGCAGAAGTCGAGGCGATGGAAAAGGAATTTGCGGACGATCCCAGAATGTTGAAGCAGGCACTGGCGGAAGAATTGACCATAAGGGTACACTCCAAGGAAGATTACGAATCCGTTTTGAAAGTTTCGGATATTTTATTTAAAAAGGCTAACAAAGAAACTTTACTAAATTTAAATGTCCAAGCACTGGAAACGGTAGCCGAGGAAATTCCGAGTTTCAAAATTCCGAAGACTCATTTTTCTGATGGGGTAAACATCGTGGATTTGGTAACGGAAGTTGCACCGATTTTAAAATCAAAAGGCGAAGCCCGCAAGGCCATTAAGAATAATGCGATTAGTGTGAACAAGGATAAAATTAGCTCTCACGAGACTTTGGTTAATGAGGAAGCTTTGCTACATGGCAAGTTTGTCATGGTAGAGAATGGGAAGAAGAATAAGTATATTTTGATTGGGGAGTAATGCTTGTTCTAAAACATTGATACCTGCCTGTGTTTCCGCAACGACAGGCAGGTATTTACGAATCACTGTACTATCTCATATAGTCCGGTAATTCTCCCGTTTCATTTATTTGATCCAATAAGCTCAACAAATTTTTTCTTGGTTGAATCTTTTTCTCAATCGCCTGCTCTATGGCTTGTTTCACATGTTCTTTCTCTCGTTTCTCAAATAACATCCGCACCAGTATATATAATTTAACCTCTTCGCGATCTTGATAATAATGCTCTTTGTAGAAATGTATGGCCTCATCCCATTCTAACAAACTCATATAAAATCGAGCACCGAACTCTACCAAGTTATTATGTAGCCACTCTTTCTCATAGTCATTCTTATAAAAACTTCGATATTTGTCTTTTGATTCTCTTCCCGGATCAAAATTATTTTTCACCAACAACTCTTTTACAATCTCTATGCCCTGATATTTCAAATCTGGAATATTTAAAGTTTCGATAAAGGCTTCCATCAGCCCCGAATACAAGGTATACCGGTTTAAAGCATTGTTTACAACCAAAGTAATCCCTTTCTTAACCGAGGCGGATTTCCCTTCCGACTCTTGCAACAAGGTAATTACGGAATGATAAAAATCATGCTGTGAAATACCCGTAGAATCAAAAGCATCATAAGCCGAAAAATATTGGAACTCGCAAGCCTCACACATCAACTCATATAACTGGGTCAACATCGTGGTCTGAATATTCAAATCTGCATCATGCCTTTTAGTGTTTGTCAATTCCTTATACCATTTCTTCACCTTAAATCGCCAAGTTGCCCTTTCCTTTTTAGGAACCTCCCGGTTTGGAACAAGATAGTTTTGCGCTTTGGCATTTTCTATAAAACGTTCCACCTCTATTCCAATCTCAACTAAACTCAACTTGGCTTTGGTCGTACGTGCCTTTTTGGGTTGCCGCGGATTGTTAATCATATCATCTATCGCATAGTCTTCCTTCTTTGCCTTTGGAATCAGTTTGTAAAACTCTACAGCCAATTTGGCTACTTCTTCTTTTTTTAATTTGGATAGTTTTTCCCGTAGTTCTCCGACTTTCATAATAGTATAAGATTGATTATAAATTGAAATAGTAGATGCAAAAATAGCAAAACCTAGGATAATTTAATCCTATCAACCAACAGGGATGCGTATTTTTGGACATTTTTATTAAAAATATTGCTAACACTAAAACATTATGCATTCCGATATGGTTTTATTAAAAAATTCTAAATCAATGTATATGTCTAAGCAAAATCTGATTTTATGTTTTTTGTCCCTAGGGCTGATTATGCAATCCTGTGCCCAGAAAAGTGTCGTCAACAAAGACCAGATTATTAAAAAAGAAAAGGCCGCTATCGGTAATGCGAAACTGGAAACAGCTACATTAGGAGCTGGATGTTTCTGGTGTGTAGAAGCCGTTTTCCAAGAATTGAAAGGTGTGGAATCCGTTATCTCTGGATACGCTGGCGGTAACGCTACCGATGCTGATTACAAACTGGTGAGTAGTGGTTCAACCAAACATGCAGAGGTCGCGCAGATTAAATTTGACCCAACGATAATTAGTTTTTCCCAGTTACTGGATGTTTTCTGGACGACGCACGACCCCACGACGCTTAACCGACAAGGACACGATGTTGGCCCACAATATCGTTCTGTTATTTTTTATCATGACGAAACACAACAATCTATAGCCGAAAAGTCAAAAGAGGAGGTTGCTAACCCACTTTGGAATAATGCTGTCGTGACAGAAATTGCTGCATTGGATAAATTTTACCCTGCCGAAGATTACCATCAAAATTTTTATAGTATCAACCCCAATTACGGGTATTGTGTAGCCGTAATCAATCCGAAGATGGAAAAGTTTCGGAAAAAATTCCAGCATTTGCTCAAAACGACAGCAGATTCGGAAAGTTCATCGGATAAAGTGATCAAATCAGAATCGGAATGGAAATCGCAACTCACTCCCGAGGCTTACCATGTGCTCAGAGAAAAAGGAACAGAAAGGGCATTTACCGGAACTTACTGGGACAATAAAGAAAAGGGCACCTATGTCTGTGGTGGTTGCCAACTCCCCTTGTTCGATTCCGTAACCAAATTCAAATCCGGAACCGGCTGGCCCAGTTTTTACCAACCCTTAAATGATACTTGCATCAAGGAGGAGAGTGATCTTTCTTATGGCATGAAAAGAGTTGAGGTATTGTGTGCTAGATGCGATGGCCACTTGGGTCATGTTTTTGATGATGGGCCAAGGCCAACGGGGTTAAGATATTGTATCAATTCCGTATCCTTGGGTTTTGTGAAGCAACCGTAAAGACTTAGAATGGGCGTACAATTTTATGAGATAGATCAAATATCAGATGAGCGAGGAGATGCTTATTTTTTGCAAAGCAAAGCAAAAGAATTATTAGGAGATGTTGCCGAAATGCATTTTGTAACCTTGCAAAAAGATGCCGTTAGAGGCAATCATTTCCACAAGGAAAAGAAAGAAATCATGTTTGTCATTTATGATGGGAAATGGACTTTTGCTTGGGAAATATCCGGTAAAATTATGAGCAAAAGCTTTGAAGGGAAAAGTAGTCTGCTGATTTTGATTCCGGAAAATATCGTACATGCTATTCGGAATGATGATGAAAATTTACTACAAGTATTAAGCATCGCCAACAAGCCTTACACACCCAAAAATCCAGATACTTTTGTTAGGCAAATTTTTATAGTTTTTGGCTACCGACCAAAGAACATGGCCAGCAGAGGTCAATTGAAAATTGACCGACCAAAAATCATGAGAATCAAGGTTCAGACATCCACAAAAATTGTCCGAGAGCCTAATACACTGTAAAATAAAAAAAAGGAATATTTTAACTTCAAAGTTTCACCCCCATGTGATCCCTTTAATTGAAGTTAAATATCCCTTTTGCAATCTCTAACTTTTTAGAAAGTGTTTTTATAGTAAAATCAAATTTTTGGCTAGATAATGCCGGATCACTGAGGATCCGGCAAGTGCATGGGATTATAAAAATCAAGCACTATTTTAATTAATCAAAACTACCCTAGTTATGATTTGAGTTGGTGTTTTTAGGGACAGGTAATATATACCTGCTGGATATGCTTCGAGGTTGATCGTGAAATGACCTCCTCTTTTATAATTGCTCAATTGAAATTCCTGCCCGACAATATTCATCAACGAAATCGTTTCTATATCAGCATAATCTGGAACCTGGATGGAAAGGTAATCATTGGCAGGATTAGGGCTTATTTTAATGTCCTTAGCCAAGTCAGATGTCATATCTTTGTTAGATACTAAGAACTCCGGCCCTGCTACTGCAACTCCACTTTCATCCGTCACCACAGGGCTTGAATTAAAACCGTCATCCACCATCAAGACATTTTCCACTTTAATATTAAAAGTATCCAAAGCATCTCCAACCACAATGTCTTCCACGATGATGTAGAAAGTTCCCACCTTTCCAAAACCGGCACTCGTCTGAAAAATATTCCTTCTCTTAATAATGGTCAAATCCGCTTCTCCTGTATCTATGTTTTTCTCCAAGTAAACCTTTAAAGAATCTGTAGGATTATCATCAAGCCAAGTATTTTCATCGAGCACGAAATCGAAATCGACAACATCAGCAATAAACTCCGCATCAAAATTCAACTTCATACTGATGCCATTAAAATCCGAAACTGGATTTGTTTCCGTTCCTAATTCTAGTACTATCTCTACTGCATCGCCACCATAAACCAGCTCGTCTACTGGCTCAAGACGCATCACAATATCTTCTCCCTCTACACCATTATTATAAATATCATCTGTAATATCACCGTGAGTAAGCCCCCAATTTGGTAACACTGCCTGTTCGATATCATCCTCATCCACTTCCCCATTACCATTGCAATCTGCCAGCGCATGATTCGCTCCATTAGCAAACGCACCTTCCCAAGGCGTGTAGTTTGTTCCTTGCCAACTTGTATTTTGATTGGCTCTCACAGGTCCTTCCAAATGCCACACTTGCCCAATATAAAGAATATCAACCCCGTTCACAATCCCATTGTTATTAACATCTCCCGGCCACAAAGTTTGGCAAAAGCCCATATTGCAATTCAGGAGGAAAAAAAGTAGTGGTGATATGTTCAATAATTTTTTCATATTCATAAATCGTAAGGGTGTTAAGCACTTCCGACACTACAAAAGTAAGGTCGATCAGCATTAATAAAAATTACATTTTTTTAATTTTGTCACAAAAAAGATATAAAAATTTCGTATTTTAACGATGGTTTTAGAACGAAAAAAATAAATATAAATTACCTTTTTGTTATATAAACCTTCAGATAGGCCCTAAATAGTATTTTGTCACAAAATTATTACTGAATTTAGCGAAATTAAGCCAGAAAGTATGCAAAAAAGCAAGTTAATTAACTATTTAATAACATTTTCCGACGATGAATGGAAACAGTTTCCACTATTTGCTCAATCTAATTTTCTAGTAAAAAGAAAAGGCATTATAGAATTATTTAACATATTAAGAACAAACATTAACAAGCTAGATTCTCCGGATATAAATAAGGCCTATATCTATGCGAAATTATATCCAGATGTCCCCTATGACGACAAAAAAATTCGGTATCTAATGAATCATTTGACCCAAAGTATCGAATATTTTTTAGTGCTGGAGGAATTGAACAAAAATAAAGATATGCAAGATATATTGTTATTAAAACAATGTATAAACAGGTATCCGATAAAGAAAGCTTATGATTATACCTTAAACAAATTGAAAGATAAGCTTGCTACAAATCAGAGTAAGAATGTGGCTTATTTTGATATTTCTAGGCAGATGTATGATATTGGTGACAGAAATTTTTTCCTTTCTCGCTCTAGGATGAATGATGAGAACCTTCAACTTGCCGCAGACCATTTGGATGCAGGGTATGTATTGTCCAAACTAAAATATTTCTGTAGTATGATTAGCCGGAAAAGGATTTTATCTGGGGAATACGAGCTTCATTTTCTGGACGATATTATCAGGTGGGTTAATCAGCCCAGATTTCAAGCAGTTCCACTCATCCAAATTTACTGGCATATTTTACAGATGATTAAGGATAATGGTGAAGAGCATCATTTTGAATTATTAAAGGAAGCGATCAATAAACATGAGGATCAGATAGATTTTGATGAAAAACAGCTCATTTATCATACCGCCATCAATTATTGTCTAGGCAAATTACGCAGTGGTGATGAAAAATACATTCAAGAAGCCCTCGACTTGTACCTAGCAGGTATCGACAAAAACATTTTGTTACAAAGAGGTTTTCTTTCTCCTTGGACTTATACCAATATTGTGAAACTGGCCCTGCGTTTGAAAAAATTTGACTGGATAGAAAGTTTCATTCATCAATACCGTGATAAGCTTAGTGAACAATTTCAAGAGAATGTTGTCCAATACAATCTTGCGGAAATGTATTACTACAAAAATGATTATCAAAAAGCGATGGAGATTTTGCAGGTTGTAAAATTCTCGGATTTGAATTTTCACCTTGGGTCGAGGATTATTCTGGCAAAGTGTTATTACGAATTGGAAGAGGAAGAGGTGCTGGTTTCTTTACTCGCCTCTTTTAATATTTTCATCAAAAGGAATAAGAAAATATCTTCGGAGTTGAAAAAAACCTACTCGAATTTTTGCCGCTTGCTGAACCTGATGCTTAAGAAAAAATATGCGCGCATGCCGAAGATTTTGGAAGAGCTTAACAATACACCATTGCTTACAGATCGGGTTTGGTTGCAGAAGGTGTGGGAGAAGGAGAATCAGAAGGCGAAGCGGTTTCGGTGAGGGGTATACTGAATACAAAATCGTAGAGACGCAATGCATTGCGTCTCTACGATTTTGTATTCAAATCAAAACGAACCTATTTCATAACAACAAACTTTCTAATCAATCGTTTATCTTCAATTCTGATATTGATAAAATACGTTCCTTGTGCTAAATTCTCCAAATGGAGCACTTCATCAATGGATGCAGCATGGCGATTTACGGAAATTAATTTTCTTCCGAGCACATCCAGCACATCCAATTGCACTTCATGCGTGTTATACAACATTGATTTTACAAAAATAAAATCATTAGCTGGATTAGGGAAAATTTGCAAAGTTGAAATGTTTAGTAAATCTTCGATCCCTGTCACAATAATCTCGAAAGAAGCCTCTGCCGTACAACCATTAGAATCCGTTGCCGTGCAAGCGTATTCCCCAGGTAAAAGTCCATCGTTGAAAATACCGGAAAAACCATTGCTCCAATCATAGGTATACGGATTGTTGCCGCCACTTGCGATAGCCTGTGCAGAACCATCCGCATCTCCGGAGGAAGGCGTAATTGAAAAATCAAGCGTTAATGGAGCAGGTTCCGTTATGCTGATTTGTAACATTTCAACACAACCTGTAGCATCCGTTATCACAACACTATAATTTCCAGCAGGCAAGTTTTCTTGCTCTGCACCAGTCAACCCATTTGTCCAATCATAGACAATAGGCTCTACCCCACCAGCAATACCAATAAAGGCAGCACCATCATCCGCTCCGGCACAGGAGA
>JAHDGC010000276.1:0-2541 GCA_020627865.1 Saprospiraceae bacterium
GTATTCTTTTTACCAACACCTAAAAACTGTATGCCTCGCTGCATTACTCCTGATCATGGCCAATAAAGCCATTGCACAGTGTTCCCCAGCACCAACCTTGACTTCTACCGTACCGACGGAGCTTTTTGTCTGTGATACAAATGGGAATTTTACCATTACCTTAAACTTTGCAGATATACCTGCTGGCGCTACGGCAACGGTCGAGCTTTCCGATGTTGCTGGTGTCCAGCATGTTAGCAGCGGAACTTTAACCAATGCCACATTGGATGCGGCTGACCCCACTAATCTGGCCTTAACATTCTCTGGAACTACGGCATCCGTTACCTTTGATGCACAAGTCGGCTGTGCTGCACTTGGCATCGGGAATTCTGGGTTGAATTTCGATATTGTATTCAGCTGTGGAGACATCCTCGAAACGACCGACTTTGGGATACGTTCCCCGTCTTTGAATATCACCGGTGTGGTGAACAGCCCCGACCCTGTTGATTATGCCAACAGCTTTACACGAACAACAACGATCTGTAATTCTGGGCAAGGGGCACTGGACAATTTCACTTACCTGAGTGCTTCTGATCCGGGATTAATCCTTACTTCGATTACGGCCAACGGCACGACCATGACCGATAATGATGCTTCGGACTCCGGTGTAAGTATTGATGTTACCGCTGCCCAACTACCGGGTAATATTTTGAACTTTAATGACTGTGTGGATATTGTCGAAACTTTCGATGTCTTCGGTTGTGGTTTTCTGAATACGACCTCTACTGCAGAATGGGGCTGCTTCTCTGAAACCTGTGAATCAGAAATCAGAGCAGAAGCCGCACAGGTCAATGCCGCTGGCCTCGTTGCCGATTTTAACATAGCCATTGTCGATGGTTACAGCGATTGCCCGCAGGATGGTTTTACCCGTAATTTTTCTGTAACGAGTACTGGTGCTGGAACGGGATTCAATGTTTGTATTGAATTATTTACGTTTGACGATGCCATTGACCTGAATTCTTTCGCATTCAATATTCAGGGTGGTGCTGCGATACCAATAGCTGCAGGTCCGATAACCTTACCTGACCCTATTAATCCTAATGCGATTACCCAAGAGTTCTTCGCAGTTAGTACCGAGGCCGGGCCAACTTGTGCGAACAGTGCACCAAACCCCAGTAAACGTGTAAATGTCTGTTTCTCCAAGGTTAATCCGGGTGAAGTTATTGAGGGTTCTATGACCCAATATTCTTGCGCATGCTCCTCCTATTCTTGTAGTACGGTGTACCAAAATCAACTGACAGATTTACAGGGCTTAACCTGGACAGATGCATGCGGAGTTGGGTTCACTAAAGGAGGAAGGGCTAGGGTTGATCGTTTCATGGCCGTTGTAAACACCCCCGTTCCTGCTACTACGAATAATGGAGATGGTACCTACGATTTTTGTTATAACATACCAACTTGGAACGTTGGCCTTGAAGAACCAAATGCCTGTAACGATTGTGCCCTTGAATTCCAATATACCATCGACCCCGGTTTAGATTTGGCTGCGACATTTCCGAATCCTTACATGTTTATGGACGGCAGCGGTAATACTTGGCCAGGAACCGTTACGGTAACAACCGACGGATCTGGAAATGACGTTGTCACCATCATGTTTGACGATGATGACGCCCCTGCTGGCTTTAATGGCACCGGATCCGAGATCTGTATTACCGTGCAAGAAGATTGTACGGAAATCACAAATCCAGGCTGTGGTAACGAGGCAGCTTTCATTAGTGAAGAAATATTTTTCCACCAAAATCAGACGGTGTGCCCAACATGTATCGTTCCTATAGAGTGCCCATCTTCTCAATCCGTATCCTTCAGCAGTTGTGCCCCTGCCAGTTGTATTTGTGATTTGGGACTGGCCGTTCAGGCACAGCGTGCTACTGTAGGTTGTCCTGCAGCGGGTTGTGCCGAAGCAGACTTTGATTTGACGAAAGTATTGGTAGGCGATTTAATTGACATTCAATCTACGGTTACGGTTGATGGAGCGGCTATGTACAATATGTTAATGCTCAATATCGGCATAAACGATCCGATAGGTGCAGCTCCAATCATAGATATTAGCAGTATTGAAGGTATAGGTAATGTGACGGTTACGGTAAACGGTGGAGCTGCCTGTACACTTCCAACACCGGCAGACCTTTCCACACCACTAGATGTGTCTTCTTGTCTGGGAGGTAACCTTGTAAACGGCGATATCGTAGATATTCAGTTTGAAGTACAAGTCGTTCAGGATATTAATAATAGCGTCGGTACACCATTTCAGCTAACGACTAGTGCAAGCCTCTTCGATACCGGAGGTGCTGATCAAACTACTCAATGTGCCGATATAGTGAATGATTTTATCTTATTCGGCTCCACCGAGTCCAACGTAAGCTGGAGTTCTAATAACCCTAATTTTAACGGTTGTGCCGGTACCACGCTCAATAGCACGGTAATACAGAGTGTCTCAAATGGAACTATTGATGCAAGTTGGCTTTCGACAAATCAATATCGACACCTACGAGCACGGTACTA
>JAHDGC010000276.1:2551-7868 GCA_020627865.1 Saprospiraceae bacterium
ATTCGTACCGTTCATTATCCTCTAGAAGCAACTGCCGATGTTCCTGCTGGCTATATTCTTTCCATAGCCAGAGTTGATATCCTGACCCTTGAAGGAATTAGGGTTCGCCATGATGTTCCCGTCAATATTCAAGGCCCTGGTACGCATACCGTCGTATTTGACACCCTTTTTAGTAGTAGCACCTACCAGGGCACCAACCCTGCTAATCATAATAGCCCTACACTTGTAGGCGGTATTAATGACTGTGTACTAGACGAAACCTATCGCCTTGAACTGCGCTACACGTATATTCCTACTTGTGATGCTTCTACGGATCCTGTTCCCGTATCTTTAACAGATTTTCAATTCGGCTACACTGATGTATTGGAATCCTCCAATAATGCTCCAGAATCATTCCTGGATCTTAATACGCCAACATTACCAATTACACAAAACATTTCTTACACAGCTTCGGATGTACTCCTCCAAAGCCAGGTTGGGATTCCATACAACTTTCCAGATACTCCGCAGAATCCGGATGGTACTTTCCCATTTACTTGGGAATTGAATCTTTCCAATCAATCTGGTACCGTTAACGCAGACAACATCTATATGTTTTTCGATAACCTACCGGCAGGGGTGACAATTTCAAGCGTTGAAGTTGGAGGTTGCGGCGGAACACCACTCGCGCCAGACACCGATATTTATAACTTTGGGACACTCACCCCCGCACAAAACCAGAATATCTGTATAAATGGTAGCTACACCGGTTGTGCAGCAGGGCTAGAAACGATCAGGGTCGGTTATGGATTCCTTTGTGAAAGGGAAGCGACCAGTGTCGATGACCTGATGAATACTTTAATGTGTCCATCAGAATTCCTTGATCTTCAGTTCCAAAGGCCAACCTACGATATTCAAATCTCAGATCAAACGGTTGCACCTGCTGGCGGATTTAACCTTTGTGAAACTATTGATATAGAAGTGAGGATATCAAACGGTGGTACGGGTAATTTATTCAATACCCCATTTGAATTCTTCCTGCCTACTGGGATGAATTATATTCCAAGTTCTGCTTCCATTTGTTATAATGCTAATGCTGCTGGCGGGCTAGAATTACCAGGGGAAAGCTTTGCTATTACTGACCCTGTAGATAATGGAGGTGGTCAATATTCGTATGCCGACCTCAGTGCTGCAAATGGCTCATTCGCCGGATTTTCAGACGGATTCCCTGGGGCAACAACCGAGAATATACCGGAGAACCTGAATCAAATGTTTCTAAAATTTCAGGTGGAAACGACCTGTGATTTTGTTGCAGGCGAGCAAATCGACTTTAATATTACGGGAGATAACCGCTGTGGCGAGTTGGCCGATGGCGATTTCAGTCCGGGTATTAATTTGGATATTGCAGGTGTTACACAGCCCAATGCATTTACCCTTACCGCAACAGATGTAACGCTTGATCCTTGTATGCCTGCCACAACGCAAACCATCATGATCACCACTACCGCTCAAAATGATGACGCGACCGGAGGTGCTGCAGACGAAATTGATTTGGTAAAAGTTTGCCTTGATCCAGGCTTGGATTTCGTAACAGAAACCGGTGTGCTTGAACCCGATGGTAGAATATGCGCAACGATTACCGTCCCTGATAACACGCCTAATCCTAGTCTTAATATCGAAGTAGAAACAACAGATGCGACACTAGAGGCTGTGGATGGCCCACTTACAGCAGAAATATGTGCCTTAGCAGATCAGTCTACTTCTTGTGCTTCTGCTCCTGGTGGTACTTGTGATATTAAGGTACCAACACAGAAAGGAACCGCGGCAGTGAATCTCGCTCCTTCTGGCTGCGACTGTACCCTAGTATTAGGGCCACCGACTTTAGCCTGTGATGCCAATACGGATGGGGTTGACAACTACACGGTTTCTATTCCTTTCGACAATGGCTTGCAAGGTGCGCCAGGTGCAGCAGGTTATACGATTACGACAACAGGAACAATTGGCGGGGATAATCCTATGACTACAGCTTCTGGTACAATCACTGTTTCCTTTGCTGAAAATACGCCTTATAGTTACCAGATTACAGGTATACTGGGCAATGCAAATGAAGCTTGTGACTTTACGGTATCGGGTGCAGGAATTGAATGTTTGAAACTTTGTGATGCAGATAATGGCACAACGACTTTGAATACAGGAAATTAAGAATGGTATACGATAGGGCTTAATGTCGTAAGCATTACAACGCTACGGTTAAAATAAGCTTTATTATTTTTATGGTATAAAATGAAATAGTCTGTCGATAATTTTCGACAGGCTATTTTTTTGGATAAAGTTTACTAACCTGCGTATTCGCAGGATAGGCAGATTAGTAAACCTTTATCACAAATACAACAATACAAGCATTATCAATGTTATATTTTACAAGAAGAAAAAGTAACTTCCACAATCAGATCATTAAAAAATAAAAAATGAAAAATCTACCCTCCCTGATCCTTGTTTTTGCACTTGGATTAAGCTTAACTCATTTTGGCTGTAGCCCAAAACCACAAGATAATGATGCCAAAACTGCGGTAAAAACTGTTGAGAAAGAGGCGCCTGAGAAGAAAGTCGAAAAAACACTCGGCCTTAAAGTTGGGGATATTGCCCCCGATTTCAATCTCAAGAATATTGATGGAAAAATGTTATCCTTGAGCGATTATGATGATGCGAAGGGATACATTATCGTTTTTACGTGTAACCATTGCCCTTATGCGGTGATGTATGAAGACCGAATCATTGCATTGGATAAAAAGTACAAGGATGCTGGCTATCCGGTTGTTGCGATTATGCCTAATGATACGGAGTTGCGGCCAGAAGATGGCTTCGGCCCGATGCAAGAACGTGCGAAGGACAAAGGATTCACCTTCCCGTATTTATTGGACGAAGGACAAAAAGTTTATCCGCAGTATGGCGCAACGAGAACGCCACATGTTTTTGTATTGGACAAAGCTCGGAAGGTTACCTATATCGGCGCTATTGATGATAACCATGAGGATGAAGCTGCCGTGCAGGTGAAGTATTTGGAGAATGCAATCGCTGCGATGGAGCAAGGGAAGCAACCTGACCCTAGTTTTACCAAGGCGGTAGGTTGTACCATAAAGACGAAAAAGAAGACTGCTTCTAAAATGTGATATGATTATAACCGAATAAAAAAACGTAGAGCCACAATGCATTGTGGTTCTACGTTTTTTATTACATGTACATTGCGCTGCTACTCTTCTTCAGTTGTATCTTCCTTCTTTTCTGTGGCAGATTCTTCAATGACTTCCTCTACTACTTCCTCCACAGCAGCTGCATCTTCCATCACAGTTTCCTTGGCCTCTTCAGCGACAGATTCTGTAACATCTGCCACTTTAGTCGCTTCGGCAGTTATCGGAGCACTCATTTCGGCGATCTTACTTCCAATTTTTCCACCCACGACTTCTGCAACGGCCTTCACTGTATCCACCACATCTTCCAATGATTCCCCGATCGTAGTGGTAATGGCTTCAACCATGCTCTCTTCTTGGGCTGGCGGAGCAGTCTTCACAGATATTTCTGCCACAGCAGGTGTCTCTGCTGGAGCCGCTTCCGTTACGGGTGTTGTTTCTGCTACAGGAGTAGGAGGCGTTTCCACCGCTGGAGCTTCGGTCGAACTACTGATAGCCAAGGCAGCCTTTTCGATATCCAGATTTTGTTTCTGCATCGCTTCTTCCCGCTTTTTCATTTCATCCTTGATCTTGGCCTTCGCCGCAACTTTTGCCTGCTCCAGTTTATCCCGCTCTGCCCGCTTCGCTTCCTTATCCTTTAGGGAAACCAGTCGATTCTCCAAGTCTACCTTTGTATTATTCATCTCGCCCAGTTTTTCTTCCTTGGAACGGATGCGCTCTTCTATCATTTTGATCTTCGCCTGCCGGATTTGAGCCTCCAATTGCCCATCAGTAGAGGCAATTTTTTTATTCTCAAAAACAAGATCATCCTCATCCCTAGCGATAGACCTTCTCATTTTATCAATGGCAATAAGCAAACCATCATACCGACGGTTCAGGCGATCAACAGGTGTACTGTCTCGATTCGCTAAAGGCCCAAACTTCTTCTCCTTGATGTCCTTAAAGGCCTTATCCAGCTTCTCCCAGATTTTTGCCTTATGCTCTTTGGTCATCTTGGTATTCCGGAAGCGTCTTTGCATCTCTTTCAACTCGTCAAAAGCCCCTGTAAGACTCACACCTCCTTTTACTCTTTGCTCTATATCTTCCAATGCAGAGAAAAACTTATCATGATGGGTTTTTGACAAGGTTTTAAACTCATCATCTAATGCAGAACGATGCTGTTTCAACCTGTCGAACAACTTATTTGTCGTTTCCCTAAGGCTATTGACATGCTCGCGGAAAAGATTCCTATCCCTGACCTGAACCAAAACTTTATTCCAAAAGTTTTTAAGATCATCCCAGACTTGGCTATCGAAAGAAGTTAAGTTTTCCACTTTTTCTTTCAATTCTTTCAGCTCGGCCTGATAGACTTCATTCAGTTTAGAAGAAAGCACAATGAAATGCCACTCTGTTTGGGCACGTTGAATCAAATCCGTTCGCTCCGTTTTAATATCATCAGGCAACAAGCTGTCAGAAACGGTAAGTTCCCTTTCAACATGTTTATGATCTTCTGGAAAAGTAACTTCTACATCATTACGCCAGTCATCCATCATAGATTTGGCAAAAGCTTCTGTAGCGACTTTTTCGGGAAAAGTCCAGATGTCAACAGCATTATTGTCCGGCCGGAGCTGCATGGCAATTAATATCTTATCGTCGTTGGCATCGTTGCCCCAAAGTACAAGTTTCGTCTTCATTTTCGAGAATTAATTTCGTTAATACGGTTAATAAAAAACATCAATGTTTAGAAAATAATACGCCCTGCCTTATATTAAAAAGCATCGCATATCTCTTTGTATATTTAAATTCATTCAATTACCTATGTAATCAAAAACACGAACTTTCCATAGTATGTTCTCCGCTCAATTATAATGAGTTCAGAACAAATTAATTATAAAAATAATGAATTGTATGCAATTCTTCAAATTAAACTATAAAACAAAGTATCTTCTTCCATAAAAAACAGCATTAAACATCATTTTCAACGGCTGAGCACCTTGGCTAATGCTACTTTTATATATTTTTTTATCCAAAGTGGGAAAATTTGATACTTTCACTGAACTCCAACTACAGTAAAATTTAAGAACCTACCTTAGCACCAACCATTTTATGGGCATGCAAATACTCCGCAATCTGTATGGCATTTGTAGCAGCACCTTTCCGTAGGTTATCGG
>JAHDGC010000276.1:7878-8747 GCA_020627865.1 Saprospiraceae bacterium
ATTCAGGGCACAATCCGCCGAATCATCTCGGCGAATCCGGCCTACAAACACCTCATCTTTGTCATGTGCCGTCAAAGGCATTGGATATTTATTTTGTGCAACATCATCGACAACAACAACCCCTGGCGATTCTGCCAAAAGTGCCTTTACCGCTGCCACATCAAAATCATTTTCAAATTCGATATTCACACTCTCCGAATGCCCTCCCTGTACCGGTACCCGAACGGCAGTTGCCGTAATCCTCAAACCATCATCCGACATGATCTTGCGGGTTTCATGTACCAGTTTCATTTCTTCCTTCGTATAATCATTTTCCAAGAAAATATCACAATGCGGGATACAGTTGGCAAAAATCGGGTAGAAATATGCCATGTCCTCGCTACTCATCGTTTGGCCTTCCTTTTCTGTCTCATACTGGCGAACTGCCTTCACCCCAGTTCCCGTGATAGATTGATACGTCGAAATGACCAACCGCTTTATCTTGTATTTTCTGTGTAACGGCGCCAAAGCCACCACCATTTGAATCGTTGAACAATTCGGATTCGCAATAATGCGATCTTGTTCTGTCAAGACATTGGCATTAATTTCCGGTACGACCAGTTTTTTACTCGGATCCATCCGCCAGGCACTCGAATTATCAATCACAATTGATCCGGCAGCAGCGAATTTAGGCGCCCATTCTTTAGAAACACTTCCTCCAGCAGAGAAAATAGCAATATCCGGAGCCGCGGCAACGGCATCCGTCATGGAGATTACCTTGTATGTTTTTCCCTTAAAATCCACGGGTTTGCCAACAGAACGTTCTGAAGCGACCGCCAAAAATTCGGTAATCGGGAAATTTCTTTCTTCCAAAACACGACACATGACGG
>JAHDGC010000277.1 GCA_020627865.1 Saprospiraceae bacterium
CGAGACCACGCCCGTTCCTTCCGGGCTTCAATGTCAGGCATAACCTGACCCTTCAATTTCCAACATTTTGGAAAAAGAACTATATAAAAGGAGCTTTCACTCCCCGAATGCATCAAACAACCGGATCCGCATCGTTCCATGCAATTCTTCAGCTAAAAACAATCTACTCATGCATACACGAGCAGACAGATCAACCTTTGCTTAGTATTTGTAAATTCAGATGACGACGATAATCAAAATATCCCAAAGCATCACGAGTTCAACACAAACGGGCAAACTTATTTTTACTGATTGTGTCAATAATAGTAATAGCGACTATACAGATTAAGATCAGTACAAGTCTAATACCTTTGGCATAAAATCTATAAGAGGTATCAGCATTATAAAATTATTTCGTGTTGACTCATGTTTTTCGATACCCCAAACTGAAAAGGTTGCCACAAATATAACAATAATATTTCAAAATATAAACTTTTTGGTTCATTTTTATAAATTTAAGTTTTTGTAATAAAACAAAAATCACTTTGTCTTTTTAGAAAACTACTGACATTTAAAACTTCTCCCTCGCGTCAGTAAGCCTCCTTCCGACTTTTCCCCTTCATTTCCGACAAATCCAAGCGACCACACTTTATCCCACTAATTTTGGGACATATTAATTTTCACAACCAAAATATTGTATATGAAAAATCCTTACAGCATCTTTTTACTGTTTGCCTTGCTTTTTTCGCCCTTACTATCTTTTGCACAAAAAGGAATTGACGAACGAATTAACGACGCATTCATGCCTTTTGCCCAATGGTGGGAAGATCTCGTTTTCAGCACTATTCCACTTATGGGTTCGGACGTTCCGGTAGTCCTTTTGTTGCTCATTTCGGGAGCATTGTTCTTTACCCTTTATTTTAGATTCATCAACATCCGACGCTTTCCAATGGCTATACAAGTCGTACGCGGCAAATATGACGAGTTGGATAAAACCGACACCAACGAAACCTCGCATGGAGAAGTCAACCATTTCCAAGCCCTCGCTACCGCAGTTTCCGGAACTGTCGGATTGGGGAACATTGCAATGGTAGCCGTCGCTATTTCAATAGGTGGCCCAGGAGCGACTTTCTGGATGATCCTTGCAGGCATGCTCGGTATGTCCTCCAAATTTGTAGAATGCACCTTAGGGGTAAAATATAGAGATGTTGATGAAAACGGACGAGTATATGGCGGGCCAATGTATTATTTGTCCAGAGGGTTGAAGGAACAAGGCTATGAAAATTTTGGAAAATTCCTAGGGGTACTCTTCGCTATTATGTGTGTTGGTGCATCTTTTGGTGGCGGCAATGCTTTTCAGTCTAATCAAGCAGCAGCACAGATTATCGAAAGATTTGATTTACAAGGCTCCGCATCTGGGACAATATTAGGACTCGTCTTTGCATTGTTGGTTGGTATCGTAATCATTGGAGGCATCAAACGTATTGCAAAAGTTACTGAAAAGGTAGTACCACTCATGGCACTCCTTTACGTTGCTGCTGCATTGTTCATCATATTAAGTAATTTCAGCTATATTGATGACGCCTTTAGACAAATCTTCACAGAGGCCTTCTCCCCTCGTTCAACCATAACAGGAAGCATCGTTGGTGTAATGATACAGGGATTTCGACGGGCAGCTTTCTCCAATGAAGCTGGTGCTGGTTCAGCAGCTATTGCCCATTCGGCAGTCCATACCCATTACCCAGCATCGGAAGGCCTCGTCGCCTTACTTGAACCCTTTATCGATACGGTTGTCATTTGCACGATGACGGCATTGGTCATTATCATATTCAACATGGACGGTGCTTTCATCTATGGACATGTAATTAATAATGAGGTTACATTATTTGAGACAGGAGAGCGTGTTGGTGGTGTAAATCTCACCTCAATGGCATTCGACGACGCCATTCCCGGATGCTCGTATCTGCTTGCCATAGCAGTAGTACTTTTTGCTTTTTCGACCATGCTGTCTTGGTCTTACTATGGATTACAGGCTTGGAAGTATTTATTTGGTAGAGGGGAAAAAGCAGATATGATTTACAAACTTATCTTCTTGAGTTTTACCGTATTAGGAGCAGCCGTAACAATGGATGCTGTCATCAAATTCTCAGATGCGATGATTATGGCCTTGGTTTTTCCGAATATGATTGGACTGTTGTTTTTATTTCCAAAAGCCAAAGAAGCATTAGGAAAGTATTTGAAAGTTTTGGATAAAAACTCCCACACACACCACTAGTACTCATTTGGCTGTCGCTGATTACTCCCATTAATCTGTCCTTCAGAAAAAACCTCGTGATCAGACTTTCGCCCTGGTAATATCGCTTTTAGGTTCATCCGCTCAAAATGCGCTTTGATTCCTCGCATGGTTTCTGGGATATCTTCCTCCGTAAGAACTGTATGGTCGGCAGTACACAAGCTGTCGATCATACCAAACAAATCACTCAGCCCCCCCACAATAGACTTAACCTTATCGTAGTGTGTTTGTTGTGCAGGCCCCATATTCGTCAGCATCATATCAATCATATCCTCCCATTCCTCCTGAACATTTTTCCAATGATTGAAATATCTTGTCAAGACTTTAGGATTAGAAAGATTTAACGCTTCTAGTTGAATAAGGAATATTCTCTCTTTCAGCTCTTCTTTAGACAATTTACTGCTATGGAAAATTTCATAAAACTCAAACATGCAATATTCCGATTTCAAATATCGCTCACTCAAGCCCAACACAATGGAATTACCATTATCCAGCTTTTTTAAAAAATCATTAATATTATCTTCTGTTTGTCTATAATTATTGCCACAGAGAACAGTATATCCTTCTCGCCTTAAGCTTTCATAGCATATATTCACCATCCATTCCCTTGGCTGTACAGGTTCTCCGGTCTTCTTCCAAGCATAGGAAAAATAAATTTCACATTTCGTATCTGGCATATCTGTAGTATTAGGAATTGCAATAAGCTCCTTATTACAAACATTAAATAATTCCATATATATTACAAATATGAAGCCACTTTTCGAACTAGATGTTAGATATTAGAGCGCTTCGCTATTAGACCTGCCTGATTGTCATCGGACAGGCAGGTGTTAGATTTTTACATTTAACTTGTCTAACAATCCAACGTCTAATATCTAACAATCTTCTCTTAATCTACATTATCATGCAAAAAGGAGTTCCCCTTATGCAAGCGGACGTCATCTCCATCATCCGAAACAGACCACCTTGACCGTGTCTCTTCAGACGAGTGATTAATATCTTCCAACTTTACTTTTCTTCTCAGGTAAGCAGGTTGATTTTCCAAATCATTTAAATTCTGCGGATTACCCAATTTAGCATTAAGATCCCGCAAATTTTCCCTGCGGCGACTCTCGGTTTCCGCGGGTCTTTTCTTTTCCAGTTCTATACGCGGCATCGGATCTTCCTTTACATAAGGTTCATCATAAGAATAACGCCCTTTCTGATATTTCTCGACAGTTTTACGTACATCCTCAAATTCAAACGTTTTCGCTTTCTCCCCTTCCGCATGTCCTATCGCAAAAACATCTTTTGATAAAGGAATAGAATCCCCTTCATCCAAATCCACTACAACTCTCTCTTTCGATTTTGCCGGAGCTTCTTTCTGGGCAGTCATTCCTTCAAAACCTGTAGCAATCACAGTAATGCTGATTTTTTCTCCCAATCCTTCATCAAAACAATTTCCCCAAATCAGATTCGTTCCGAAACCGGCCTCCTCCTGTACAAACTCTGTAATTTCAAAGATTTCATCCATCGTCACCTCCTTGGTTCCAGAGCAAATATTCAACAAAATATTCTGTGCCCCCTTGATGTCATTGTCTTCCAACAAAGGAGAATTTAGCGCCTCATCAACCGCACGTTTTGCCCGGTCTTCTCCTTCCGCCATCGCAACGCCCATAATCGCAACACCACTCCCACGCATCACCGTATTCACATCCTCAAAATCAACATTTACATAACCGGGAACAGTAATAATCTCGGCAATTCCTTTTGCAGCAGTAGAAAGAATATCATCTGCTTTACCAAATGCTTCCGACAGTTTAAGGTTGCCATGAATCTGGCGCAATTTATCATTGGAAATAATAATCAGTGTATCTACATTTTTCTTCAACTCTTCTAGACCTGCAAGCCCGTGTGATGTTCTTTTATTTCCTTCAAAAGTAAAAGGTAAAGTAACAATCCCAACAGTGAGGATGTCCATCTCCTGTGCTGTCTTTGCAATGATCGGGGCCGCACCCGTTCCGGTACCTCCACCCATTCCGGCAGTTACAAAAAGCATCTTTGTCCCACCTTCAAGGAATTGCTTAATGCTGTCTATAGACTCCAAACAAGCCTGACGGCCAATGGTCGGTTTAGCTCCTGCTCCTCGACCTTCCGTGAGGGATGGCCCTAACTGGATTTTGGTCTCAACAGCACTCAGCTCCATAGCCTGATTGTCCGTATTGCAAATGGCAAAATCTACCCCAACAATACCTTGACGGTGCATATGGTTTACAGCATTACTACCGCCACCTCCAACACCGATAACTTTTATTATAGATTTTTCGTCTTTTGGCATATCAAATATCATGGTTGTGTAATTTTAAAAATTGAAAAATTAGAGCCGGAGTCGTAATGTATTACGACTCTACCCAGTAAAAAACAAACAATCAATATTTATCAAAATCAGAATCCGGTTCCGCCTCAAAGAATTCTTTTGTTTTCGTAAATATCTTTTCAAACCAAGTAGATTCATTTCTGTTCGCCGTTTCCTGCACCATTTCTTCGACGGGCTCTTCCATTTCCGTTTCCGCTGCTGGCACTTCTTCAACCACAGGATTCAATAATCTTTCTTTTTCCAAAGTATCCAGTCCTTTCAATAACAAACCAATTGCGGTTGAAAAAACTGGGCTTGTTACTCTTTCTTCATAACCATGTGCCAAACGCTCAATCGGTGTTCCTATACGGGTATTCATTCCGGTATGAAATTCGGTAAGTCGATCAATCCCTTCCAACAATGATCCTCCGCCAGTAATCACGATTCCGCCAATGAGTTTCCGCTCAAAACCGGAACGGCGAATTTCCCAGACGACATAATCCAAAATTTCCTCCACACGTGCCTGAATAATCAGGGCAAGGTTTCGCTCTGAAATTTCTTTCGGATCACGGCCTTTCAATCCAGGAATAGCAATGATTCTATTGTTGACAATTTCGTCCGCTTGTACGGCACCGAATTTTACTTTCAATTTTTCTGCCTGATCCTGCATCACCGTGCAGCCTTCCTTGATGTCTTTGGTAATAATATTGCCACCAAAAGGAATCACAGCAGTATGCCGAATAATACCCTCGTGGAAAATAGCCACATCTGTCGTACCGCCGCCAATATCAACCAAAGCTACTCCAGCCTCTTTCTCTTCTTCGGAAAGTACGGCCAAGGCAGAAGCAATAGGTTCCAAGGTGACATCCACCACTTCGAGGTTTGATTTTTCAATACAACGGTTGATGTTTTTGGAAGCCGCAATCTGCCCAGTTATAATATGGAAATTTGCTTCCAACCTGATCCCAGACATTCCAACGGGATCAAGGATCCCTTGTTCATTATCCACAATATATTCTTGCGGAATAACATGGATAATTTTATCCCCAGGAGGAAGCACCAGCTTGTGCATATCGCTGATCAGTTTTTCAATATCCTTGTGGTCAATCTCAGATTGCTCGTTCTCTCTCACGAGAATACCCCGATGTTGGAGGCTTCGAATGTGCTGACCAGCAATACCAACGTGCACCCTTTTAACGGGGTATCCAGAATTTCTCTCCGCTGCTGCAACAGCTTCAGAAATGGCTTTCACGGTTTTTTCAATGTTTGAAACGACCCCACGGAGCACACCCGTTGAGGCGACTTTACCCACGCCAAGAATCTCCAACTTGCCGTGTTCATTCCTTCGTCCCGCGATGGCACAGACCTTGGTAGTACCAATGTCCAGAGCGACGACGATGTCATGTTTGTTCATAATGTTTTCCATAACATGGATTTTTTAATGGTAGTCCTTCAAGTTGTGTAACGCATACAAAATCACTTTCTCTTGCAAACTACCTGATCTTTGTAAGTAAGGTTTATTGTTCTATACTTTTGCCATCCTGAATATGGCATCCCCTCTTTATAATACAATTTCAATTTGTCTTTCTTGGTATCCATATCTTCAAATGCACCAATGATAATTTTCTGTCTTCCAATTTTAGGAATCAAAATAAAACCATCTTTTTCATCCACATAAATCTGTTCAACAAGGGCATTCAGAAATACGTCATTTCGTATATATTTTGTTAATAAAAACAGATCTTTCAACCGATGTTTTTTCCGTTCCAGAAAATCTGGCTCATAAATCGGAATGTGCCCTGTAGCTACTGGCACCCTTGCCGTAAAATGTACCGAAAGTGGCATCTTATGCCCTTCTTTGTCAAAGTAGTAATTAAAGTCTTCCACATCGATCACGCGCAATACGGGCTGTCGTTGCTTGAGGGTAATATTGACATTATTCTTAGCATCAATGAACACCTCCGCATCTTTGATAAATGGTTCTTTTTTCAAAACCCTTTCCACACGAGAAACATCAATTTCTTCAATAGGCAAACCCGTCAGGTTATATCCAAAAGCACGATCTATTGCTGTTTCAACATCCTTTCGATCGAGCAGATTATTTCCTTCATAAATCGGGATGATGGTCAACAACAAATCCTTCGTTTTACTGCTTGCTTTTTTGCGAGCAGCACAAATAATCAGGCTAGTGGCAATAATGATTACCCCTATCCACAAAGATTTCTGAATGATTTGTATGATATTTTGCTGACTCATACCGTCATAATTTTTTTAATATATAAAACGCAAAGAGCAATTCTCCTC
Organism: Saprospiraceae bacterium; assembly: GCA_020627865.1. Classification (GTDB taxonomy): domain Bacteria; phylum Bacteroidota; class Bacteroidia; order Chitinophagales; family Saprospiraceae; genus JAHDGC01. The sequence goes on from JAHDGC010000277.1 coordinate 6,912, forward strand.
TCGCAACCCTTACATCCCAAAAGGGGGTGCTTTTGTGCAATTCCTCTTTGCTTCAAAAGTTTGATGAAAAACTTCTATTTTTATGTACTCATAATTTCCTTAATATCCGGAACCATTGCACCAATATCTCCAGCGCCAAGAGTGATTAAAATTTTCGGTTTTTCTTTTCGTAGTATTTCTAGAAGTTGCGCTTTCGCAACAATTCGTTTCCGGTTCGATTTCATTTTATTAAAAATTAATTCGGAGGTAACACCGGGTATTGGTAATTCTCTGGCTGGATAAATATCCAACAGAAAAATTTCGTCCAGTAAATCTAATTTTTCTGCAAAGCCATCTACAAAATCATTTGTCCTACTATAAAGATGCGGCTGAAAAACACCCGTGATCTTTTCATCGGGAAACAGCATCTTCATGGCCTGTATCGCAACGGCAAGTTCCGTAGGATGATGTGCATAATCATCAACGTAAACCCTTTCGCCTCGACACACCCATTCAAACCTACGTTCAATGCCTTTAAAGCTTTTCAATGCTTTTTTAATGGCAACACCACTTACCCCAAGGGCTTGTGCAATCGCTATGGCTGCCGTTGCATTTTCAACATTATGTAGCCCCGGCATCGTAAATTCAATATTATCAATATCTTCAACTGGCGTTTTAACATCAAAAACAATAAAGCCATTTGCTACGCTAATATTTTCAGCACGATAACTTCCACAATCAATCCCGTAAGTATCTACTGTAGCTTTTGCCGATGCTATTCCTGATTCCAAACCATTTTTAATAAAAACTTTTCCTTCTTCGTCGACGTAATTTGCAAATGTTGCAAAAGCTTCCTTAATGGAATCATGCGAACCATATATATCCAGATGGTCGGCATCCATAGAAAGAATGATGGCCAGCTTCGGTCTCAAGTGTAAAAACGAACGATCATATTCATCTGCTTCCACAACAAGCCACTCCCCGTTTCCATTCACAAAGTTGGATGCAAAATTTTGGGCGATGCCTCCCAAAAACGCACTGCATCCTAATCCTGCCGAAGTCAATATCCAACCCAAGATACTACTCGTACTCGTCTTCCCATGTGTTCCTGCACCCGCAATTGTTTTTCGACTCCGACTAATTAAGCCTAAAACCTCTGCTCTTTTCAACACGGTATAGTCATTTGCTTTAAAATATTGCAACTCCCGAAGTGATTGCGGAACTGCTGGCGTATAAACCACCAGATCAACCCCTTCCGGAATCTGGGAAATATCATCTTCATAATGTATTGACATACCTTCTGCGACCAGCGTTCTGGTCAGCGTTGTTTCTGTTTTATCATAACCACAGACTTCCTTCCCTTCGGCCTTAAAGTATCGGGCTAAGGCACTCATACCGATGCCTCCGATTCCTATAAAGTAGATTTTTTGAAGCTGTGTGATGTTCATGTTTTTTTAATAAAATTAAACCACCTATTTTGTATTCTTATTCCATATTAAGATGCTGGATGTACTTTAATCTTCAAGGTATCAATATCTATCAAATCAAACCCCGTACATCCCGACGCCTCTAGTGCATTTTTCAAACGCTCATTGACTACATAATACCAGCCTATATGATGAATCCAAAAAAAATCTAAATTCACTCTTTCCTTATCAATGACCAATTTGCTTAATCGGATGGTTTTTTCATTTTGCTTGTCAGTTTTATTAGTTAAACATATTTCTTTCCATAGGCTTAGATAATCATCATAACCTCTGAACTCCAAGTCCGAAATTTTGAAACCAGATTGATTACCCAAGAAAAATTCCGACTTTTGAAAATCAACAAAATTATTTTGGTTTTCCCAAAAAT
>JAHDGC010000278.1 GCA_020627865.1 Saprospiraceae bacterium
TACAAACGCAATTAAACGTTTATCATGCGACTAGCTCGGTCAATACCTATAATTTTGTGCTTGTATAGAGAAAACAGTTTTGTACAAACATAACAATTACTATGGAAGAAGCGCAAAAACCAAAAGAAGGGGGCAATGTTTATGACAAGATCATCAAAGAAAATATCGAGGACATTTTCTTACCATTGACCGAAAAATACCTTGGTTTCAAAATTGTCAGTTCCGAGATCGTCAAGGCCAAACTACAATCGACTATAGAGCGGGAAGCCGATTTCTTGCGAATTGTGAAAACGGATATGGGAGAGGAATTTATTCTTCATATTGAGTTCCAAAGTGGTAATGAGGCAGACATGATTTATCGGATCAAGGAATACAATGCTATGATCCAACGTAAGCATAGGCAAGATCAGCGGAAAAAAGATGCAGGAAAACCCAAGCATAAACGAGGGCAGAAACATGAGCTAGGTATTCGCCACTATATCATTTATCTGGGAAAGGGAAAGATGAGGATGCAAACCGAACTAGAGGAAAAGCATGTGTTCCGTCATTTTGAAGTGTTGAGCTTAAATGAGCTTGATTTTACGCAGATGCTGCAATCACAAATTCCAGCGGAAATCGTTTTAGCCATTTTGAGTGACTTCAAGGGGGCTGATCCCGAGAAAATTATTCGTTTGATTGTAGAAAAATTGAAAAAATATAGTGAAAATGACACCGCATTGGAAAAATTTATCGAACAATTGAATGTTTTATCAAATTTGCGTAATTTAGAGAAAAAAACTATCAAAACCATTAAAAATATGCCAATCACATTCAATATAGAAGATTCTTATACTTATCAGTTGGGAAAAAAGAAAGGAAGGGTAGAGGGAAAAAAAGAAGGGAAAAAAGAAGGAAAAGATGAAGCAATAGCCATTATGATGCTACTGCAATCGGGCACCGAGCCAGCGCAAATCGCGGAAGATTTAGAAGTTTCTATCGAGCTGGTGAGGGAGATTCAGCAAAAATTGGTTTGAATGTAAGATTAAACCATTAAAAATATGCCAATCGGAGTCAGTGCCTTACACCCCGTCTGCCTTTGGATTTATAATAAACCGAAAGCAGCAGATATTGTAATAAAAAAGATGTATAAGTTTTCCAAGAGAATCACTTAAATACAAATAAAACATCACTCCAAAACCAAATAAGGCAAAATCTTCTGAAAGGTCTCAGCATTCAATAATTTTATCTTTTTCAAATTATTCACATCTCCAAATGGGCCATGTTGTTCCCGATAAGCAACGATCACTTTGGCCAAAGACCAACTGATATAGGGATGCTTGATGTCCTCAACACTTCCGGTATTGAGTTTGATTTTTTTACCGGAAGGAGCAGAAGGTATCAGGAATGGTTTAATGGATTGAAAAGTACTATCGGGTAAACTATAGGTTTCTGCAATTTGTTCGATGTTGGCGAAGCCACCGAGCTTGCCCCTATATTCCACAATTTTTTTCGCGTACCAATCTCCAATGCCCCTGAGTTGTTTCCAATCCTCGATATTGGCCTTATTGATGTCGATCTTTTTAGGCTGATATTTTTTATTTACCATCACTGGGGCAAATGCTTTTTTATCCTCGCTGGCATAAGTTGGCGCTTTGGAAGGAGCGGCATTTTTCTTAACTTTTTCTTCCTCCAACCGTATGAAAGGTTTGAGCAATTGGAAATCTTCTTTGGATAAACCATAGATCTTTGAAAAACTATCCGGAGTGCGGAAAGTGCCTTTTTTGTTGCGGAAATTATTGATGGTTTGAATTACCTTTTCCGAAAGACCCAGTTTGGCGAATGTTTCATTGTCAGCAGTATTGGGATTGAATGGAAAAGGCGTTATTGTTTTTTTGCGTGGCTGAGGAGGCCTCGTCGGTGCTGAAGATGCTAATGCTTTTTTGTTCGATACAGGAAAATTAAGGTAAGGTTTTAGAGCCGCAAGCTTCTGCGCTGTCATACCATAAACTTTGGATAGATCTTGTGCGCTTCTATACTGTGCACCTGCCTCTCGATACTTGATGATGTTGTGGGCAACTTTGGAGCTGAGTCCGGCTTGTATCAAAGTTGCTTTATCTGCGGTATTGGGATCGAAAGGAATAGGGACGCTTGTTTTTGACGGAGTGTTGTTGAGGGATTCCGAGGCATCATATTTTTCCTTTTTCTCAACACTATTGGATTCTTCTAATAAAAGAATAGCATGCTGAAAGGCAGTAAAATTTGTTGTTGGTTTTGCTTTGAAATGGGCATAAATGCTAGGTAGAAATATAGCGCTTATAAGACAAAGGATTAACACAATAAATCCGTTGCGTTCAGATTTTGTATGATAGCTGAATTCTTTCAAGAAGTTTCTCATAGAAGGGGGTGTGAAAAAATTACATATTGACGTAAATGTAGTGTTTCTTTTTGGTAAGAAAAACATCGTGTATGTTGTTTTTTTCAAAAATTACTATGGAATAGTGGGGGATGAAGGGGGGATAAAAATAATTATTCCATTTATTTTATGTTCTGAAAATATTTTTATCTATTTTGAACAAGTTTTAGGCAATTCAAAGTTAATAAGTGTATGGTTTATTTGTTTGAATTGCCCAGCAAGATTCTAAGTATTTTATTATGAAAATTGTCATTCTTTCTCGTGGGCCCCAACTTTACTCCACTGAAAGCCTTGTTAATGCGGGCTTTAGAAAAGGACATTATGTCAGGGTGGTTGACTATATGGAATGCAATGTTATTTTGAATAAAAATAATCCGGAAATCGTATACCAAAGTGCGCGCCTCAAAGACATTGATGCCATCATTCCTCGGATTGGGAATTCCGGTACTTTTTATGGTGCGAGTGTTGTACAACAATTTGAAATGCAGGATATTTACACGACGCTTACTACGGATGCATTACTCAAGGCACGTAGCAAACTCAGGAGTATGCAGCTAATGTCCAGTTGTGGTATTGATATGCCACGTACCATTCTGACAAATCCCCTGATGGATACCGGAAGTATTGTCAATACTATTGGGGTACCATTGATTATTAAATTATTAAGTGGTACACACGGATTGGGGGTTATACTGGCAGAAAGTAAAAAGACGGGCGAGTCTGTCATAGATGCTTTTCATAAACTCAAAGAACGGGTTATTGTGCAAGAGTTTATTAAAGAGTCAAAAGGGAGTGATATTCGTGCATTTGTTGTTGATGGAAAGGTTGTTGCAGCCATGAAAAGGCAGGCATTGCCAGGGGAGTTTCGCTCTAATTTACACCGGGGTGGTTCCTCTGAACAAATTACCCTTACGGAGAGGGAAGAATGGACGGTATTGAAAGCTGTAGAAATTCTAGGGTTACAAGTTGCCGGAGTTGATATGTTGCCATCTGATAGAGGGCCGTTGCTTTTGGAAGTGAATCCTTCCCCTGGCTTGGAGGGCATAGAAAAAACAACAAAAGTCGATATTGCTGGGAAAATTATTGAAATGATCGAAAAAAATGCATGATATGAAAATGGAAGCATTTTTGTCATTTTACACCTATTTCCCTTTGCTCCCGATATGTTATACACTAAAAAATAAAACATCATAACCAAACTACATGTCTGATACCCTTATTATACATAATCAGAAAATAGAATTAGGCCAACAAAAAACCATAAAGATAAATGTGGCCAGTTTACCCTCTGGAACAAAGATTGAACTGGTCATCAATGTTTGCCGGGCCAAAACATCTGGCCCCGTTGTTTTACTGATCGGTGGCGTGCATGGTGATGAAATTAATGGTGTAGAAATTGTCCGACGTTTCCTGACTTCTGGTATCAGTGATCGACTTTTACGTGGAACCATTATCAGTATTCCACTGCTCAATATTTATGGGTTTATTAATTTTTCTAGGGATACACCGGATGGTAAAGATGTCAACCGGAGTTTCCCGGGAGCTTCCAATGGTAGCCTTTCTGCACGGGTAGCTAGAAGCCTTACAAAGTATATTTTGCCGCATGCAAATATTGTGTTGGATTTTCACACCGGTGGTGCAAGTCGATATAATTTTCCTCAGATTCGATATACAAAAGGAGATGAAAAAGCTCGGGAACTAGCTCAAGTTTTTAACACCCCTTTCGTGATTTGTAAGCCGGCTATCCCGAAGTCTTTGCGAAAGGTTGCACAAACATTGAATAAACCTTTGCTGATCTTCGAAGGGGGAGAAAGTCTGCGCTATGATGGCTTTTCTATAAAGCGAGGAGTGGAGGGGATTGAACGGGTTTTAATTGCGGAAGAAATGGTTGCCGGTACCTTAGAGCCGACAAATCCCAGTATTATGTTTACAAAAACACATTGGATTCGGGCAGCACAAGCAGGTTTGTTTACTTGGTCTCAGCAATCTGGAGCCAAGGTGAGTATTGGAGAACCGCTAGGGGTGATTAATGATCCTTATGGTGGGGAGGAAGTCCGGATTTTCTCTAATAAAGATGGTTATATTATAGGGCACAATAATGCGCCGGTAGTGAGCCAAGGAGATGCCTTGTTCCATATTGGGGTCGCATCGGAAGAGCTTGAAGTATAAATTATTGTAGGTACTGATTTTGTGATTTTATGAAAAACTCATATGGGTAAAATAGATAATTTTAAAGTAATTGAAAAGTTAATAAAGGAAGTTTTATCAGATGAAATTGATTATGTCGCCTTAAAGGAAAATATGGAGGCTTATGAAGCGTTGCTGATTAATTTATCTGGCTTAGAATTGGAAGATGAAAGTAATAAGAATAACGATATTTCATTTGAAAATGGAACGGCACTAGGCACAACTTGGGCCGCCATGTGCGTGGTAGATTTAATAAGGACACGGCAGTTTATGAGAGGGATATGGAAGGCTGTGGAGGATTTGTACAAGAAAAAGACAAAGCCCATAAGGATTCTGTATGCTGGTTCTGGCCCTTTTGCGACATTGGTACTGCCATTAATGACTCGTTATACCGCCAAAGAGTTACAAATAGTTTTGCTAGAGGTTAATGAAAAAACAGTAGGGTATCTCAAACGTGTGCTAAAGCAATTGAATATTGAAGACTATATTGCAGAGATCGTGTGCGAAGATGCAACAGCCTATAAAGTAGCAACACCCCAGCATATAGATATACTCATCAGTGAGACGATGCAACATGCTTTGGTAAAAGAACAACAAGTTCCCATATTGTTGAATTTGATAAAGCAGTTAAGGGAAGATGTTGTTATGATACCGGAGAAAATAGAACTAAAATTAGCCTTGATGAATACAAATATGCCGCTCATATTGAAGTGTAAAGAAGTATCTAAATATATTGACATTGCCACTTTGCTTGAATTTGATAAAGCTTACATCAATTTATATAATGCAACCCAAGATTATGCAAAAAAGAAAGTGATTGAATTGCTAGAAAGAATGCCTTTTAGGAGAGAAGAGGTCAGCAACTTTTATGATAGGTTGGTCGTGTTAACATTAATACAAGTTTATGGGAGAGAATGGATAAGGGAAGATGAAAGTGGCCTGACCATTCCTAAGATATTGCTTGACTTGAAAGGGATCGATGAGCATAAAAAGGAAATATCTATATCGTACATCATGAAAGGCAATCCTTATTTTGAATACGAGTTAAGTTAAAGCACACCATAACAGTTAACATAAAATGAAACACTACCTCTATTTTTTACTCTTTTTTCTAGGAAGCAATACCTTCGCGCAAAGTAAAATTGAGAATACTATTAATCAGTTCTGTGCTGCCGATAATTTTAAATTTGCAACCATTGGCATCAGTGTTGTCGATGTTGCGAATGGCAAAGAGTTAGCAGGAAAAAACGCCTCGCAAAGTCTGATTCCTGCATCCACTTTGAAGGTCGTGACCACGGCAACGGCATTAAGCGAACTTGGCGCTGATTTTAGATTTAAAACCCAGCTGGAATACGATGGGGAAATAACGACAACAGGTTTGTTGAAAGGAAATATTTATATTACGGGGGGCGGTGATCCGGTGTTGGGTTCTCCCGTGTTCAAGGAAACTGAAAATGTAAATGAATTACTGGATATTTTTGTTGGCGCTATTCAAGATGCTGGTATAAAAGAAATCGACGGTCGTATTATTGGGGATGATACTGCTTTTTCAGGAGAGATTGCCGGACGAGCTTGGATATGGGAAGACATTGGGAATTACTATGGCGCAGGAGCAATGGGGCTGAATATTCATGAAAATTTTTACTATCTTGATTTAAAGCAGGTGGGGAGTATTGGAGCGCAGCCTCCTGTGCTAAACATACGTCCATGGGTGCCAGGGTTAAGGCATACCAACGAACTGAAATCTGCTGGAAAAGGAACAGGAGATAATGCCTATATTTTTGGGGCACCTTATCATTTTAATCGTTTTGTTCGGGGAACAATCCCGATAGGAAATGGAAAATTTACGATCAAAGGTGCCGTACCTGATCCGCCTTTTTTAGCTGCAAGTTTATTGTTGAAAAAACTTGAAGGCCGAGGGGTTGAAACAGGCAACATCGCAACATCTATATTAGAATGTAGGCAAAATAACTATGCTCTGGGGAATAGGAAAACAATTTATTTACATAAATCACCAAAGCTGTCTGCAATTGTCAAAAGAGCCAATCTCAAAAGTGTAAATCTTTATTGTGAGGCCATATTGAAAACACTCGGATTGGAAAAATACGGTGAAGGCTCCGTAGATGCTGGTTTGCGATTTATTACGGAATTCTGGGAAGGAAGAGGGCTTGATCTAGATGGCTTCTTTATGGTGGATGGTAGTGGCCTTTCACCTCGGAATGCTATTTCGGCAAGGCATCTGGCCAGTTTGCTGGGGAAGGTTGGTCGCGATAAAGTTTTGTATAATCTTTTTGCCACTACTTTGCCGGAGAGTGGGCGCTCGGGAGCCTTGAGAAACCGATTTAAGGGAACAAATGCCATCGGAAAGATCAGGGCGAAGAGTGGTGGCATGGAGCGGGTGCAGGGCTATGTAGGCTATGTAGTTGCGGCAAGTGGCAAGACGTATAGTTTCGCTATTCTTGTCAATAACTTTACTGGAAGATCTTCAGTAGTCAGAAATCAAATGGAAAAATTGATGTTAGCCTTTTATGAAAAATTGTAAATTGTCGTGTCTGCTAAAAGAAAGAATAAAACATTTTACTACCTTTACAGAAAACTAAAATACCGTATAGCAAAAGTAAGTTCTAAAAGCGAGTTCCGTAGGAACGGCATATCATTGCCAGAAACGTAAGTCTCTGGAATATTTTGGGGAAGTAATTTTTGTTACACGGTACTAAAGAGCAACCATATATGATTTTGCGAAAACTGTCTGTTGTTATTAGCTTGTTCATGCTGTTTCTAATCAGTTTTATGAACTGTGAAAATGTTGATGGTCATAAAAATCCGCCATATAGAGACCAGCCGATGGACATAGAAAATTCTTCGAATACGGGTAATGAAACAGAAATGATGTATTCTAAGAATCGAGACATCTTAGAGCAACCAGAACTTGTCATCGAAAAGATGGGGGATATTAAGGGGAAGACCGTCGCAGATATTGGTGCAGGTTATGGCTTTTATGCTTTTCGATTGGCTATGAAAGATGGTATTAAGAAAGTATTGGCACTAGATATTGATCCTAAAGCAATTGAAGTGTTAGAAAGTTTTAAAGAAATAGTGCCGGATGCTAAAAGAGAGCAGGTCGCGGCTCGTCTGGAAACGCGCCTTGTGGAAGCAGATAATCCAAAGTTGAAACTAGGAGAAGCTGACATTATTTTGTTGGCCAATATTGCCGTGTATTTTGAGGATCGAATTAAATACCTGAAAAGCCTGAATGATGCTTTAGCCGATGGGGGAAAACTAATCATAGTAGATTACAAAAAAAGAAGGATGCAATATGTACCGCCACAGGATAGTAGAATTCCCTTGTGGCAAATGGAACAAGATCTGGAAGCGGCAGGTTACACGGAGTATGTTTCTGATGATAGAACACTGGAATTTCAATACATCATTTCTGTGAACAAGGCATTAAAGAGCGGCAGTAAAAAAATCAATAAGAAACCATTTGCCGAGATAGATTGGATGGATATAGATGGCAACCGTGAAATCTGGCAACAACCGAATGCCGTTATCCGGAAGATGGGCAATCTGAAAGGAAAAACAGTGGCCGATATCGGTGCTGGCCCCTATGGTTATTTTGCCGTACGGCTCGCTTTGAATCAGGATTTAAAAAAGGTAATCGCACTGGATATAGATAAGAACGCTATTGCAAATATGGAAGCGCACAAAAATCATATGAATGAAGCTACACAAAAACGGTTTGAAACTCGGCTGGTAGCACCTGATGATCCTAAACTAAAACCCGGGGAAGCAGATGTGATCCTGATCGCGAATACAGCGTCCTTTTTTGAAGATCGGGTACAGTATTTTTCCAACCTGAAAAAGGGACTTTCCGAAGATGGTATTATTTTAATTGTCGATTTCAAGAAACGAAAAACACCGATAACATCATTGAATTATACCAAAGTTGCGGTAGATGAAATGGAAAAAGATTTACTCGCTGCTGGATATAAAAACTTTGTTTCTGATGATAGAACATTGCAATATCAGTATATTATCACAGCAAAAAAATAAATGAAAACATTTTGTTATTGATTGTAGCTATTGCATGCTATATATTTTTTCCTTAAATTACTATTCATCATGAAAACGATTATTGGCGAGAGAGTATTG
>JAHDGC010000279.1 GCA_020627865.1 Saprospiraceae bacterium
TTCGGTCATTAAAATCTGCCTAGGCAAGGAAACTTGGGGTACAGCTTGAGCTGTACCCCAAGTTTATAAAAATCTAAACCATGATAATATTCCGGATCATCTATGAAAGTATTTTGCAGGCCTTGCACCAGCTTAACTCCAACCGACTGCGGAGCTTCCTTTCTTTATTGGGAATTTCTATAGGAATATTGTGTATTATAGGTGTAAAATCTGCTGTAGATTCTTTGGAAGATAATATTCGTGGGAGTTTTGAAAAATTGGGGAATGATGTGCTTTATGTGAAAAAATTCTCCTGGTCAGAACCACCCCATCAAAGCTGGTGGAAATACATGCGACGCCCCAACCCTAGCCACGAAGATTACAAAATCATCAAGAAAAAAGTCAAGTCTGCCTCCTCTTCGGCATATTATGCCATGATTGGTCGGAAGACAATCAAGTACAGATCCAATAGTGTAGATAATGCCGTTTTATTCGGCACCACCTCCGAGTTTCAAGATATTTTCGCGCTAGAATGTGAAAGTGGCCGTTTCCTTTCGCCATCAGAATTTCATTATGGAGCCCCGAAATTAGTGCTGGGGTATAAAGTCGCCCAAGAATTATTCGGGAATGTTGATCCGATAGGGAAAACCATAAAACTAATGGGCAAAAAAATGGAGGTCGTTGGCGTCATCAAAAAATCGGGGAAAGACCTCATCAATCCCCTTGACTTCGATGAATGCATCCTGGTATCTTTCCAGCAAGCCCGAACAATGGCCAATCTCAAATCCAGATATATCTTCGATGCGACCGTACTGGTAAAGGCAAACGAAGGTGTTTCCTTGGATCAGCTTAAGGACGAGGTAACGGGCATCATGCGTAGCCACCGAAGATTGAAGCCCGTACAAGATGATAATTTTGCCTTGAATGAATTGTCGATGCTCAGTATGTTGATGGACGGCTTCTTTAGTGTCCTAAACATTGCGGGTTTATTTATCGGTATTTTCGCTATCCTTGTAGGGATGTTCAGTGTTGCTAACATTATGTTCGTATCCGTAAAGGAAAGAACCAATATCATCGGGATCAAGAAAGCCCTCGGTGCCAGAAGCTATGTTATTTTATTAGAATTTCTGATCGAGTCTGTTATCCTCTGTATCATTGGTGGCTTGATGGGACTGGGCTTGGTTTTAGGCATCATCAAGCTCATCACCATGGTATTGGATTTCCAGATGTGGCTATCTTTTGAGAATATTTTCTGGGGTATAAGCATCTCCGTGATCATAGGAATGTTATCCGGGGTGATTCCGGCGATTCAGGCGGCACGGATGGATCCCGTTGTGGCCATTCGGAGCAAGTGATTTATTTTACAGACATCAGACCGCTTCGCTGTCAGATGCATTCGGGCTTGTCTCTTGGCAAACTGCTAAAAATTTAGCAGAGCAGTGTCTGACATCTGATAATGAGTGTGAGCGAATGGTCTGGTTCACAATCTTAAGACCATGAGCATAAATCAATCACTCCGGCACCCTTCTCGCCTTCTGGTATCCGTCAGGTTGAAAATTTTCCAAATACCTTCTTGTTTGATCAACTGGAAAGCATTCACCCCACAATGACTGAATCGCTCCCCGAGGAAGAATTCATATTCTGTCCAGACTTGGGCCATGTTATCATCTATTCGGATGTAAATTTCATCAATTCTTTCATCCCAGACGATGTCCCTTGGTTCGACGACAGCCTCTAGAAAATCGGGCAATGATCCAAAATCCAGAATAGCTTTTCCTGTACGAGTAGTGAAAGAACTGGCCATACGAACATCATCCCGGAAGCAGGCACGTACCTGTACGCTATCGGCCGCACGCATGCCATCAAAAAGATTCTGGATACATTGCTGCACCAACACGGAATCGGGAAGCACTTTATCATCAAGGGCTTTTTTATCCTGTGCTTGAAGATTAAAAATAAGGGAGATGGTTAAGAAAAGGAATAAGGTAAGGGTATAGCAATTTTTCATAACAACTTACATTTCAAGGATTAAATCTGTAAACTTGGGACACAGCTTGAACAGGCTGACCGCGAATGCAAAAACACAAATAATTTTTTACGCAATCGCTTGATATTCACCACAGACCTGCCTGCAGCAGGCAGGTTACACAGATGGCCACAGATTTTCACACAGATTATTCTGTTTCTGGCCACCCTGTCGAAGCTGTATTCCAAGTTTACGCACTCTACTAATGTAAGCCTTTTTTACAAAAAATAAAAAAAATAATATCAGTTTAACTAACTATTGACAGCTATCTATCACGACTTGGAAATCTGCCGTTAATGGGACACAGAAACCATCCCGAAGCACTATAGAATCCTTGGCAACATAATCCACATCTGCACCAGCAGCAAGTTGCCCCGCAGAGAGCACCGCTTCCCCAGCCTGATAAATTCCAGATGGGATATCCGCATCATCCAATGTCAATATAGGTGCACATCCAGGAGGAGGACAGCCTGCCTCCACGCCTGCTTCCTGATAAGTATGCAAGGTTCCATTATTGGTCGTAACATAATCTTGGAATGCTGGCCAAGCATCGCAATCTTCTAGCAGGTAATAATCCAGCCAAGGTTTTGAAGCAGCTAGCATTTGTGTATGTTGCGCTGCCTGCGATATGCCTCCAAAGCAAAAAAGCTCCCCTAAACCGCAATTAGAACCCGCACTATTTATACCAAAATTACAATGCCGCCCCCCCGTAATATCAAGGTAACCTTTATAAGGAGAAGCTAAATTGTTATACATCGGAATCTGGTTCCCGGGCTGATCAACCACACAATCCTCAGACCCCACAATCGTCAAAGCTGGAATCGCTATCCCTGCTGCTGCTGCAATTGCAGATGTCGTCGTCTCTGCCGCAGCCAAGGTGATCATCGTGGTCGTGTTCATATTTTGCTCGGCTGCCAGAAAAGCACAGCCACCACCCATAGAGTGCCCCATCAGGGCTGCTTTATCGGAAACACGCTGGTGAAGGATAGAGGACGGATTATCATTTTCAGCAAGGAAGGTATCTACCAGAAAAGATAAATCTATCCCAAAATCGGAATGCGTCGGAGAAAGGCTTCCTTGCGTTCGGGGAAAAACCATGATGTACCCGCAAGGCACCAGTTCGTCCCACCAAATGTCATACTCACTCCAAGCCGTAACAAATCCATGACCAAATACGATAATAGGGAACTCCCCAATTGCTGCCGCGACATCATCTCCCGCTACATCGGCAGGATAATAAAATTCTCCATAAACCTCATAGTTATTCCGGCTAGCATCTATAAAAGAAAAAGAAGAATGGCCAACCTGATATTGCGCCATCGCTGGCAAAGTAAGCAACAAGGCAAGCGATACGAAAAACAGAAGTGTTAGATTTTTCATTTTTAAAATGTTTGAGAAAGATGTGAATAAAAGTTGTAAAAGTTATCGAAGCTAACCACTAGCTTGAAGCTAATGGTTAGCTTCGTAACACTAAGGTATGCATTTTCTTAAAAATTAGAAAATTTGTTCTAATTTATTTTTTTATCTATATGATGATAGAAAATCTTACCATCGCCCCCCCAAATCCTTAAAGGGAAAGCATCTCGCGATTTTCTTTTATTTCACCTGAAAAAGCCCAAAAGACAAAACCATATTCTTAACAATTCTATTCTTAAAATTATTTATCTTCACCTGAGAATTTTAGAACCTAAGTCAATGCAAAGAACAGATGTCTTCATAAGTTATAGCCGCGCTGATCGGCAATGGTTAGATGCCCTACTTGTTCATCTCCGCTTTTTGGAGAAGGAACACCAATTTTCCATATGGGAAGACAGCCAGATTAAACCGGGTTCGGATTGGCAGCTTGAAATTGGTGCAGCAATGGAGTCGGCCAAAGTTGCGCTCCTGCTGGTTAGTGCAAATTTTTTATCCTCTGATTTTATTTTAGAAGAAGAACTCCCGCAATTGTTAACGGCAGCAAGGGAGGAAGGCGCCCTCATTTTCCCCGTCATTGTCAGCCACTGCATGTTTACAGAAATCCCTTCGCTGGCTCGTTTCCAAACCATGAATCCTCCTGCCCTCCCCTTGGTAGAGATGAATCAAGGGGAAATAGATAGCCTCTTTCTTCGGATCACCAAAGAAATTAGAGATGCCCTCGTGACTGTGGGCCAGAAGAGAACAAACGATTCTAATAACATTATGCTCTCACTAGCCAGAATTTGCATCCTCGCTGTATTGCATGATCACGCACAAAGCCCAGGCCTGCAAATGTCGACGATTTACAAACTCGCACAATTAAAAAGCAGAAAAAATATATTTTCGGCACTTGAGGAAATGGAAAAATCTGGAATAATCAATAAGAAAAGAATAGATACGAAAACCTTCTGGAGCTTATCCGAACGGGGAACAGATTTGTTCGAAGGAATGAAGCGTTCTTACTTGTTTTAGGAACAAGCTACTCCGTAAGAAGATTAATAAAAAAGATAACTCACGAAACACTACTCCTGTTTTACGTCCTGAGCCAGACGGATGCCTCATAAGTCATCTTTACTGGAATTAATCTCTTAAGATTTTCATTTTGATTTGCCCGCTGTTTCCGATAGCAATACACTCGTATATGCATATATAATTGGCAACAACAAATAAAAATAGTTTCCCGCAGTCTAATCCCAATCGGTATCGGACTGCCCACATCCCCAGGAGGAATTTTCTGTTTTGATAGTCTGTCAAAACTTTCATCAGAAAAAACACCGTGATCTTCGATGTTTTCTACAAATGAGTTTTTCATAATTTAAAAGTTTTAAAAAATTAATAAATAGCTAACTGTAAAAGATCATATAATAACTTCACGATTTGGCCTGCCTGCCATGCCACATGGACAGGTTATACAGACAGCCCAAAGCTACAGAGCATTGCTCCATACCTTGAACTTATTCTTTATGATACTTAACACACATAACAACATACACACAAATTTCAAGCCAAAATACGAAATTTGCCCGTATATCAATTACAACGCAACAATTGTACATTGCATTACAAATGATATGTTAAAATAAAATACATACAATATGTTTTTACACTAATGTGAGGATTCGCTTTGTCATAGTATTAAGAGCATGTTGAGAGTTTAATAATTGAACTGCGAACCTGCCTGTCCCTACGGACACGCAGGCAGGTGCCACTTTTCCGATTATACCGCCCTGTCCGGCGGCCAGACGGGGTTCCAAAAATCCTCATTATGCTATGGCATAACTCTGGTTTTTGCGCCTTGTCTAATCGAAAAATTGACTATTCTCGATCTAAAGATCAAACTCCCAACATACTCTATAAGCTTGCTCGGAATTCAGTAAGTAGATTGTTTCTACCGAACAAGCACCTAAAATTTCAAGTCTCTTGACATAACTTTATACCAACAAAACGGAAGGACAGATGAGATAGTTCCTTAATTTGTATTTTTTTTAAAAAAATGAAGGAAAATCTGCCATCACTCCCCTAGCTCCTAAAGCCTGCCTGTCAAGCCACGCAGACAGGGGGAAGCTACACAAAATTTTCCTTCATCCTAATAATTTAATTCCCACAATCCTCAATCAGCACCTCTAAAACCGCTCCCTGCTCTACCTCGAATTCAGCATTTATATCGACTTCATTCCCGGCCTTAAAAATAACATTTCCAGCACTCGGCACAAGACCGTCAGAAATAATCTTATTTCCAGCATGGTAAGTATTCGTAGGAATATCATTGTACAAAACAATATTTTCTAGACATGTTTTTACGATGGTAAAATAATCATCAACGGCTCCGGTTTCTCTGAGGAACTTCAAGTGCATGGTATCCCGATTCACTTCCATGATACAAGAACCCAATGCCGATACGGAATAAAACATGGCATTGTGATTCAGGCTACCACCCGAAATCTTCCCGGCAGAACCTGTGGTGATGTAAACCGCTCCTTTTCCTGCATCAGTACCGACATTGGATTTGGTATAGATGCCGTTACCATCCGCCTTACCATCCCCGCTTCCTGTTGCACCAATAGTATGTGTTCCGGCATTGAAAGTATTGGCGTTTCCGTAGTGCCCATTTAAAAAATAAGATCTTTCATAAGAATGACTATGGCCAGATAACACTAAATCTACACCATTATCTTCCAGCAAAGGCAAGAAATTCTGACGCATTTGAATAAGCTGCGATTCCGTATCCGAATCATGAGAACCTTTCGTGTAAGGCGGATGATGCCAGTAGGCAACAATCCAATCTGCCAAGGTATTCTGAATGTCATTCTGGCACCAGTTGTACATCGCTCCTCCCACACTTCTATCGGTTTCATAACTATCCAACACGATGAAATGGACATTACCATAATCATAAGAATAATAGGCCTCGGTTCCCGAAGCCACGCCACCACATTCCCCATTTCTAGGAAAACTAAAAATATCGTAGTACGGCCCCGTTTGCGAATCAGAATCTGCGGTATATCCATCGTGGTTACCCAAGCAAGACCAAGCCACCGTATTTTTCAATTTATCCTCATACATGTTTTCAAAAACAGCATACTGGTATTCCTGATCTGTTCCACTGTTGTAAGCATTATCCCCTAGGAATAAAATCATATCGGTATGGTCTGCCCCGATATAATTATAGTAAGCATTTCTTACTGCCCGTTGATTGGAGTTGGCTGTTCCACAATCGCCCAGTATCCATGCCGTGATCGGTTCCTGAGTTCCAGCTTCCGGAGAAGTTTTAAAATACAAGTTGGGTTCGGCTGCTAATAAAACCTCTGTCCCAATCCTGAGTTCATAATAGTAAACTGTAGCCGGCTCCAATCCTGTTAAGCTTACTTCATGCTCCGTTGTTGCAGCTGCATCACTAAATGTTTGGTCAAGATTATTGATATCCGTACCATAAACGATTGTAGATTCTGTAGCGGTAGAAGTTCGCCATTTCACGGTCATGCTAGATGGAGACGCTTTTTGCAAATAAGGCCCCCTGTCTATTTCTATAGTCGTTACCGTGTTTGCCGTTAGCTTAAAATCAAAACTCATATCCGTACTGGTTAAACTAACTTGATGGACTTCAACTGCAATAACATTCTCTCCATTGACCAATAGGTTTTCAATATTTTTACGTGCATTAGAATTATCACTACTTACCCCTACTGAAAAAGTATCATAAGTATAAGGCCCTGCCGGCATATTCACTGCCCAGACTTCTTGCCCATTCAAGTAAACAACGGCTCCATCATCATAGATGAGATCCAGATCAATATTGGTGTACACGGAAGCATCCGAAACCGAAAAAGAAGACCTGAAATAAGCAGTTTCTGCCACATTGGAAATGACCGTTGCCTCATCACCATCGCCATACCCCAAATGGGCAGGGCCAGCACTCCACGCACTATCATCGTAGGCAGGATCATTCCAATCCTCACTGCCTTGATCCGCAGGTTGATTACCAGCATCATAATAAGCCCAATTACTACCATAGTTGATATAGCTTACGCTCGGAATCTGGCGAGCCACCAAATTGAAATTAAAACTCAAGTCGGAACTGTTTGCCGAACGTTGGTGTATCTCCACTGCCAACACATTGTTTCCAGCAATCAGTGTATTGGCCAATAAGGTCGTTGCAAATGCATTCTCTGCACTTTGTGTTACGGAAAAAGTATTATAAGTATACGGCGGCGGCGGCATGTTCACTGACCAGATTTCTTCCCCATTCAGGTAAACTACAGCCCCATCGTCATAGGTCAAATTCAAATCTAAACCACTGTACAAACTTGGATTATCCACATTAAAATCGTGGCGCACATAAAAAGTGTAAGCACTGTTAGATATTACAGTACTTTCGTCACCGTCACCATATCCCATATGAGCGGAGCCAGCACTCCACGAACTATCATCAAAAGCAGGATCATTCCAATCATTACTTCCCTGATCTGCCGGTTGATCACCAGCATCGTAATATTTCCAAAGCACCCCATAGTCAATAAGGTCTACCAATGGTATCTCGACAGCTTCCAATTTCAGGTTAAAGCTCAGGTCAGAACTCGTCGTAGAACGCTGGTGTACCTCCGCTGTGATAACATTATCTCCACTGACCAGCAAATTTTCAAGCGAAATGGTTCCCAAGGCATTATCAGAGCTGGTAGCCGTAGCAAAAGTATTGTAAGCATACGGAGGAGCGGGCAGGTTTATCGAATAAATTTCTACTCCGTTGAGGTAGACGGCTACCGCATCGTCGTAGGTTACAAACAGATCAAGGCTTGCGTATAAGGACGGATCAGCCACGTTGAAGGTATGCCGAAAATAGGCCGTATAAACCGAAGCGATAACCGTAGCTTCATCTCCATCTCCATAGCCCAGTTCTGCATTTCCGGAAGGCCATATCGCATCGTCATAGGCAAGGTCGCTCCAAGCCGTTCCGGATTGATTGGCAGGTTGATTCCCTGCATCATAGTATTTCCATGTTGCTCCGTTGTCTATCAGTGTGACTTGCCCGTGAAGGGCATGTGTTGTTATATTGAAGCAAATGAGAAGTGCAATAATTCTTGTAAAAATCATGTTATAAATAGATTTTAGATGGTTATACATGAAACGAGATAAAGTACGATTTTAAGTTGAATTTTTTCTTAGTATTCGTTCATTAAAAATAAGGCTCTCAATTTCAGAATAGGTTTTTGTCACTTTTTGCATTCGCCAAAAAAGTAACCAAAAACGCTTGTCAAAAAA
>JAHDGC010000280.1 GCA_020627865.1 Saprospiraceae bacterium
ATTCTCCTCGGGGTTCTGATATAATTTTTTGTTTCTTCATTTTTTCATCGCTCCTTATGAAAAATCACATAAGAAAAAATCCTTATAATCGTAAAGTTAAGCCTTTTTGAAGCAAGCCGCCAATAATTGTGGAAAAATGTTTCAACCCTCCTCTTTTTAATTTATTCTCATAAAAAGAAGCGTCAACTAAACTTCAAACGCTTATATTTGTTCAATCTTTATACCAAAACAACCCTACTATGTACCGTTCCATGATGGATTGTGTTCGCGACTTGGAAAAACACGGACACCTGATGCGCATCAAACATGAAGTTGACCCCGATCTGGAAATGGCCGAAATCCATCGGCAGGTATATGCCCAAGGTGGGCCGGCCATCTTTTATGAAAAGGTAAAGGGTAGCCCTTTCCCTGCAGTGTCCAACATTTATGGCACCAATGAAAGAATAGAATTCCTATTCCGACGTACCTTCCCCAAGGTACAAAAGGTCATCGAACTCAAGGCTGACCCGACCAACTTCATGAAGCAGCCCTTTCGGTATCTTTCGGCTCCATTCACGGCATTGCAGGCACTCCCGATGAAAAGTTTATTTGCTCCGCCAATTACTTACGGTACTTGTAAAATAAGTGATCTTCCACAGGTAAAATCTTGGCCAGACGATGGCGGTGCCTTCATTACCTTGCCACAGGTTTTCACTATGGAACCGGATTCCAAAGACATCATGAAATCCAATGTAGGCATGTATCGGATTCAACTTTCCGGAAATGAGTATATTCCGGATAAGGAAATTGGCTTACATTATCAACTGCATCGAGGCATTGGTGTCCATCATACAATGTATAACCAAAGCGAGGAAGATTTTCGGTGTTGTATTTTTGTCGGTGGGCCACCCTCTCATGCTTTCGTTGCCATCATGCCTTTGCCCGAGGGATTGAGTGAATTAACTTTTGCGGGCATGTTGGGGGGCAGGCGATTTCGTTACCTGAAAAAAGATGGATATTATTTATCTGCCGATGCCGATTTTTGTATAACAGGTATTATCAAAAAAAATGTAAAAAGACCGGAAGGGCCATTTGGCGATCATTTGGGCTATTACAGTTTAAAACATGATTTTCCCGTGATGGAAGTGGATAAGGTTTATCATCGAAAAGATGCTGTTTGGCACTTCACTGTCGTTGGCCGACCTCCTGCTGAAGATTCCGGTTTTGGCTACCTGATTCATAAGCTGGTAAAGAAACTGACCACACAGGAATTCCCGGGTGTAAAGGAAATCAACGCGGTAGATGCTGCCGGTGTGCACCCATTGTTATTGGCAATCGGAAGTGAAAGATATATGCCCTTTCGGGAAAGAAAACCAGAGGAAATTTTGACGCAGGCCAATCGCATTTTAGGCTCGGGGCAAACTTCTTTGGCCAAGTTTTTAATCATTGCTGCAGCTGGGGATGATCCGACATTGACGGCCAATGATATTCCGACCTTTTTCCAACATGTATTGGAGCGAGTCGACTGGCGACGGGACTTGCATTTTCAAACCAAAACCACCATTGATACCTTGGATTATTCCGGAACCGGTTGGAATGCCGGATCAAAATTGGTAATCGCTTGCTGTGGAGAAAAAATACGAGAATTAACGGACAAAACATCAACAATACATTTACCAGAAGGGTTTTCCAATCCACTTTTTGCAGAAAAAGGCATTCTTGCCATACAAGCGCCCGCCTATACCACTTTAGAGGATGAAGTACAAAAAGTAAATGATTTTCTATCCTCTATGCAAGATATAAATTGGACAGGCATCCCTTTAATTTTACTGGTAGACAACAGTAATTTTACAAGCCAAACCTTGAACAACTGGCTTTGGGTGACTTTCACGAGAGCCAACCCATCACACGATGTTTACGGGATCAAATCTTGGGTAAAGTTCAAGCACTGGGGTTGTGACGGGCCATTGGTTATTGATGCCAGAACGAAGCCACATCATGCACCAGGACTAGTAGAAAATGAAACGATCAGGATGCAAGTAAAACAAATGTTGGCAAAAAAAGTTTCTTAATGAGAAATAATGAATCATTTACTCTATACATTTTTTATATTCAATAAATAAATGCTATATTGCGTGCTCATAATAGAAATGAAAAATGGCACTATCAGATTAGGAGGCCGTCGCTTTAAAATTCACCAGAAAGATAAATATGCTAGTTCTAAAATTGCCCATTCATCTGAAAGACCATTTTTTTTCAAAACGCATACATTTTGTTACAAAATATAAAATATTTAATCATCAGATTTATTTGTTCAATAGTTTTTTTGGCATTTTCTCGCTTTTCAGTATTTTTTCCTAAAAAAAATCATATTCTTTAATTATTATTTGTTTATAACAAATAATAATCGTAACATTATAGCGAAATTCAGAAAGGCTATTATTGAGAAAATTTGAGCAGACTTTTTTTTATAATTCAGGTAATCTCCATACGGTATAAAACATATTTCGTTTAACAGGCTCTCATTGGAAGTATCTTGTTAAAATTACTCCGGTGCAAAATATCCAGTCCTAAAACATAAGGAAAAATATAGTGGTGTTTTGAGTGCGTATAAATAATCCATTATTTTATCTTGAAAAGGCTCACACATAGTTTGCCTTTTCTTTTTTTCTCCTCCTAAACTAACAACCATTTCTCCCCTTGCTGTTTAACATTAAATACACTATTGGATTCTAGATTCAGATAAGGATAGCGGATTTTGGATAAATATAATCCTTGCGGTTTGGCTTGTTTATTAAATTGAAGCGCCTCTCTTTTAATCAAGGAATTCTCAAATTCATCTATGCCCAATTTTCCTCTTCCAATATCCAGCAATCGCCCGGTGATAAGCCTGACCATTCCCCGCAAAAACCTATTGGCTGATATTTGAAAGCATATTTGTGCTTTATTTTCACTCACCCAAAGCCGAGTTTCGTACACCTTACAAATGGTATGTTTATAAATATCCGGCCTTAAACAAAGGGATCGAAAATCGTTGTATGTCGCAAAAAGAGAAAGGGCTGCTTTTATCTTCTCCAAGTCAGGTTTTTCAAAAGGATAGAAAGTACTGAATTGATCCATAAATGGATTTTTCCTAAAATGAAAATAATAATCGTAAGTGCGCAAAAAAGCATCGTGTTGGGCATTGGATTTTTCTTCCATCGGTAGTACATCGAAAGCCGCAATATCACCCGGCAAAGCGTTATTTAACCTGAAAAGAAAATCTTCTGATAAAGCTTCTACAACATCAAAATGCAAAAAATACTGGCTCGCATGTACGCCCGCATCCGTTCGACCGCAACCATGACAGGCTGTTTTTTGTTTCAGTATTTTATGCAGTGCATTTTCAATAACTTCTTGAATACCTAAAACGTTCGGTTGCTGTTGCCAACCATGGTAGTTTGTTCCATTATAACCGAGATGTAAAAAATAACGCATTATTTTTGATAATTTCTGCACTTCTTACGTTCCAGTCATTTACATAACTGGCAATGGAATGCCGTTCCTACGGAACTCATGCCCCAAGCGTATTGCAAAATATATAATTTTAAAATCACACAAATATACAAATCATTCTCAACCCACGAATAAATGTCTACCACGTTTAAAATTTTGTGCTACACCTGCTTTCTATCCCTGCTTTCCTGTACTGCCGGGCGCATCCTTGTTTTTAACCAACCTTCTGTTGAAGATTTAAAGCACTTTCCTGCAAATAAGATTACGGCTGCTCCAAGTGGTAAAAATCCGTTCGTTGAAGATTCAAATATAAATCACATTCCTTCCCCATGTTTATGGACGACACATCAAAAAGAGATTTGCAACCAAGGATTAGATGACTTTTTAGATGATAGCAATACCAATGCTTTTGTTATCGTAAGAAATGATAGCATTTTATATGAACAATATCGGGCGAGATATGCCCCTGACGAGCCCAAAATTATTTTTTCCATCACTAAAGTTTTCATTACTTCCCTATTGGCCATCTTGCTGGAGGAAGGAACCATAAAAAGTTTGGATCAAAAAGTAGCCAGCTTTCTTCCCTCGTTTAACCTTACGGGAAAAAAAGATATTTCCCTTCGGCATTTACTCCAGATGACTTCAGGGATCAATCATGATGAGTATCGAAAATTAGCCAAGTCCGTTATCATTTATTATCATCCCGATCTGGATAAATTTATGAATAAAACCAAACTGGAGCACCAAGTAGGACAACAATTCGTTTACAAATCTATTGATACACAAATTCTCGGGCGCTGTATGGAAGAAGCAACCGGAAAAAGCATATCGGACTTACTCCAAGAAAAAATATGGAATCCCCTAAAAATGGAGCATGACGGATTTTTCACGCTTGACCGTAAAAATGGTAACGAAAGGATGTATGGCGGCATGGCCGTTTCTAGTCGCGACCTCTTGAAAATTGCCCGACTTTATCTCAACAATGGCCTTTGGGATGGGAAGCAAATCATCCCACAAGATTGGGTTAAAACCATTGAAAACAGGGCAACAACAAACAACAAATGGTGGGGCTATACAAATGGTTGGTGGCTCGATACTTATGTACAGGCAGACTTTACCCAGAATAAAGATTACTTCGCCGCTGGATATAATGGCCAAGTGCTTTATATCAATCCGGAAGACAATATCATCATACTCCGGCAAGGTAAAAACAAAGGTGGCATTAAATGGTATACCGCTCTGAGTCATCTGGGGAAATTACTCGGACAAAATGATCCAAACAAAGCGACATTAGATATTTTGAAAAATCCGGAATTATTTTCGGGTGTTTATCACAATCACAACAACAAGACCATTCATCTAAGCTTTGACCATATTAAACAAAAATGGGAAGCTATTATCCGTGAAGATGCTGAAAGCCAAACGATTAAATGTCATTTCCATAGCCCTTTGGTTTTAACCAACTTCCGGAAGCTTTTTAACCTGATGTTTGATGTTAAAAATGGTGCTGTAAAGGGCCTGTATTTAGACAAAATTAAAGAAAAACCACTCTATTTTTCTAAACAAAATCAGGAGTGATATCGTTTCTTCATTAAGAGCATGTTGAGAAATTAATAATTGAACTGCGAACCTGCCTGTCCTTGCGGACACGCAGGCAGGTGCCACTTTTTCGATTATACGTCGTTGTAAAAATACTCATTATGCTATGGCATAACTCCGTTTTTTACGCCCTGTCTGCGTGGCTTGCCAGGCAGGCTAGTCTAATCAAAAAATTGTCTATTCTCGCCTGCCTGTGGCAGACAGGTTCTAAAGACCAATTCTCCAACATGCTCTAATTGGACATTTCAAATCATATGATTACCTTTGCGCTTCAACAAGAGCACATTGATAACTTAGTAACTGCGTTCTAAAAATCAATTTTCCAACGCTCTAAAAAATAAAAATCATGTCAGCAAAAATAGCAGCTCTTCACCCCACGACACTTTGGACAAACTTTGCCAAACTTAATGCCGTGCCTCGTGCTTCCAAGAAAGAGGAGCGCGTTATCGCATTTGCCAAAAACTTTGGAGAAAGCCTCGGGCTTCAAACGTCTGTGGATGAAGTCGGCAATGTTATTATCAAAAAACCGGCAACACCCGGCATGGAAAACCGTATGACTGTTGCTCTGCAATCGCATCTTGATATGGTACATCAAAAAAATGCGGATACCGTATTTGATTTTGATACCGAGGGAATTCGGATGTTTGTCGATGGTGATTGGGTTAAGGCTCAAGGCACAACATTGGGAGCAGACAACGGTATCGGGGTCGCGACAATTATGGCCCTGCTGCAATCTAAGGATATTCCCCACCCTCCGCTTGAGGCGCTTTTTACCATTGATGAAGAAACGGGCATGACAGGAGCAATGGGCTTGAAAGGTGGCTTGCTGGATGCCAAGATCATGCTCAATTTGGATACGGAAAATGATAAGGAGCTTTGTATCGGATGTGCTGGCGGGATTGACATTTCTGCTTTCGGCGAATATGAAGAAGTATTGTTACCAAAAACTTGTATCGCCTATAAAATCAGTGTCAAAGGCCTTACAGGAGGACATTCTGGCATGGATATTCATCTCGGGCGTGGCAATGCGAATAAATTGATGAATCGCCTATTATTTGAAATTGGGAAAGACCTCGATTTATTTATCCATGCTATTGATGGTGGAAGCTTGCGCAATGCGATTCCAAGGGAGTCATTTGCATTGATTGCTATAGCTAATGAAGACGCAGAAAAATTGTTGGTAGCATTGGATAGATGGCATAAAGTTTTTCAAAAAGAATATCAGACGACCGATCCGGATATCAGTATCGTTATTGAAAAAATATCTGGTGTAGACAAGGTCATGAGTCCGGAATTTCAGGAGTTGTTAATCCGGAGTATTTATAGTTGTCCAAATGGGATTTATCGGATGAGTCCGGATGTCGAAGATTTGGTGCAAACCTCCAATAACCTAGCAAGAGTGCATATAGAAAATGGCCGTTACCGGATTCTATGCCTGACGAGAAGCTCTGTTGATTCTGAAAAAATGGATGAAGCCCAAGCCATAGAAAGCTGCTTTGAGCTGATGGGAGCAGATGTTATTATGGAAGGTGGTTACCCTGGCTGGACACCAAAGCCGGAAGCGGCTATCGTAAAAATCATGAGTAAGCTTTATCGAGAAATGTACACCGAGGAGCCAGATGTAAATGCTTGTCATGCCGGATTAGAATGCGGTATACTGGGCGCTAATTATCCAGAGATGGAAATGATTTCCTTTGGACCAAACATTCACGGGGCGCATTCTCCGGATGAGAAGGTACAGATTAGTTCCGTGCAAAAGTTCTGGGGATTTTTGCTGGAGACTTTGAAGCAGATTCCGGAAGTTAGGTAGGACAATCAGACGTATTCTTCGGCATTCGAGCGAAAACTCCTGTCGGCGTGTACACTTGTACAGGCAGGCTGAAAATCCTATAATCAAGCAAATTCTGCTCCAGACACAGGAGTTGCAGGAATCTTTTTATATTTGCCTATTTGTAATGAATTCATAAAAAACACATCATGAAAATCCAACATACCGTAAAAAAACGTTTTCTAAAGTACGTTACTATAGATACCCAATCTGACCCCACTTCTCCAACATGCCCATCTACAGAGAAGCAAAAAAATCTCGGCAAACTCCTTGTAGAAGAATTGTTAGAAATGGGCGTTTCTGACGCTCATTTAGACGAGCATGGCTATGTCTATGCAACCATTCCTGCCAATACCGACAAAAAAGTACCGGTCATTTGCTTCTGCTCCCACATGGATACCTCTCCGGATTGCAGCGGTGCAGGGGTAAAGCCTATTATCCACGAAAACTATCAAGGGCAGGATATTGTGTTGCCCGATGATCATACTCAAATCATCAGCCCGAAGGATCATCCCGATCTTTCCCAACAAATTGGCAACGACATCATCACGGCTAGCGGAACCACCCTGTTAGGAGCAGATAACAAATCTGGTGTTGCCGCAATTATGGATGCAGCTTGTTATTTTATGAATCATCCAGAAGAAAAACGGGGCAAGGTTAGGATTCTTTTTACCCCGGATGAGGAAATTGGTCGCGGCGTGGATAAGGTAGATATTGCTAAATTGGGTGCAGATTTTGGCTACACTATTGATGGAGAAAAGCTCGGATCGCTAGAAGATGAAACTTTTTCTGCGGATGGTGTTGTTATAACGATAGATGGTGTAAGTGTCCACCCCGGATTTGCCAAGGGAAAAATGGAAAGTGCCATCAAAATTGCTGCTGAAATTGTTGCAGCACTCCCTAAAGACAGGCTTTCTCCGGAGACAACGGAAAAGAAAGAGGGATTCCTCCACCCTACGAGTATATCAGGAAAGATCGAAAAGGCAGAAATTAACCTGATTGTCCGTGATTTTGAAGAAGAAAAACTACATGCCCACGAAGAGGAACTCCGGCAGATCGTGGATCAAGTCATGAAGAATTACCCAAATTCTACAGCACATGTTAAAGTAAAAGAACAGTACCGAAATATGAAAAAAGTACTGGATAAACACCCTCAAGTTGCAGCCTTGGCCAAAAAAGCCATAGAAAGAGCAGGGGTGCAGCCCATTCAATCCAGTATCAGAGGCGGAACGGATGGCTCTCGGCTTTCTTACATGGGACTTCCCTGCCCTAACATTTTTGCCGGAGAGCATGCTTTTCACTCTAAGCACGAGTGGGTTTCAGTACAGGATATGGAAAAAGCAACTCAAACAATTATTCATTTAACCAAACTTTGGGAAGAATCCGCCTCATAATCAAGTGCTTATATCATTAATTATAATTTATCAATATTTTTAAGGTATTAAGGCTTGATAGTCAGCCCAAATTTACGGATATTTGCAGCTCAATTTATACACATTGTTTTGCCATCCAGGTTATGAAATTTTTGAATTGTCCCGAGGACAATTTCCACATATATATTTGATACACAATATATAATAAAGTTCAATTTTTTCTGTTTGGGACTTAAAATCTAGGGTATAGCTTGAAGTTATGCCCTAGATTTCCCCCAAAAGCCATAAAATATGGTACCCAAAACAGCAAAACGGCAACAATTCCAGTTATATAGCTGTATCAAGCTTCAAATTTTTCATATTTATGAATATCAAGTTAAGTAT
>JAHDGC010000281.1 GCA_020627865.1 Saprospiraceae bacterium
GGTCATTATGTAAATGGCTTACAAATATTACCACTTTTTTGCCTGATTACCTATTTTTATAGAAAAATGAAAAAAAATAAAAAATTGATGTAACATTTTAGTCCCTAAAGCAACTATTAGGGTAGAGACAAATAACTTTAATCTAATTTTGGAAAACATGAGACAAAACGAATTCCTAGAAGCCTATAACAAATGCTATGATGCGTTTGTCCAGTATTGTTCAACATTGGCTTGTGATAAAATGGATGTAGAATACCTTGTCCAAGAGGCAAAATTATCTGCATATAGAAATTTTGATAAAATCGAAAAAGGTAAATTACTGGATTACTTGATTCGAACGGCCAGAGATATTTGGATTAGTCAGGGGCAAAAGTTGGAGCATGAACCGAAAAAGAAAAAAGAGGACGAATTCATGAAAACCTATAACAAATGCCATGATAAGTTTATCCGGTATTGTTCAGCATTGGCTTATGGTAAAATGGATTCAAGAGATTTGGTGCAAGATGCTTTATCATCTGCTTGGGAAAATTTTGATGAAATACAAGATGGCAAGTTGTTTAACTACATGATCAAGGTTGCAAAATATAAGTACTTTGGACAATTGCGAAAAGCGTCTTATCATGAAGAATATATTAGGCGACATAATCAACGACTAATAGATAAAGGAACACTTCCTGAAGAATTAACGGACATTGGATTTCTATATCAGGCCTTGAACAAATTATCAGAGCACCAAAGAGATGCAATAATTCTTTATGATATTTGTGGGTTTAGTATGAAAGAAATTGCTGAAATCCAAAATAGTAAAGCAGGTGCGGTTCGGACAAAAATATCTAGGGGACGAGAAAAGCTAAGAGCCTTATTATTGGAAGAAACAACACTAGAAGAAAAATCATTCAAAAAAAGAAATTTATCCTTATTAATAATAACTATGAAAGAGAACAACGGTAATGATTTATTTAAAATTTTGCGAGATGCTCCAACGGAGCTGTCAAAAGAAGAAGTGGAAAAGATCATCCGAGGCTTCCCTGATGTATCACCCCCGACTCCTGACAAGGATGCTGGTATAGAGGAGGGAGTGAAAAAATTGTTGGGGAAAATTAGCTTGAATAATTTCCTATTTATTTGTAGTGTGATTATTGTTGCCACTGGATTTACTTTTTCACCGATAGAGGAAGTTCCTGCGCGTAATAATTTTTTGACTGCTTTAGATTTGTTTTCTGTTAATCTACTCAGTGTGGAGCATGATGAAAAAGGAAAAAAAACGCTTAGTGAAGATACGCTAGCAAAATATGAGGAATATGCTCAGAAGGTTTTTGATCCGAAAAAAAGAAATTGTGCAAATATTGTTGTGAAGATGTTACATGAGAAACAAGATGTGTTGATTAAGCCATTAAGGCTACCAAGGATTAATAAAAACATACCAGTTCTTCAAAGTTTAATATTGAGGCAAAATATAAAAAGATTTGATACGATTGCTATACGAAAGGGTAGTGTGACAGTTTCTGGAGAGGCAAATGTCGTTTCTGGTGTGCCAACGAATAAAGATTATATTTTCAAATCTATTGAAGAAGCTTTGAAAATACCGAATCAGGTTTATATATTGGATTTGAGTGATCATGATTTGTATGCTATGCCAGAAGATATTCAACAATTTGTAAACTTGGAAGAACTCTACTTGAGTGAGAATCACTTGTTTTCCATTCCTGAATTTATAGGGGATTTGCTCCATTTGCGTAAGCTTTATATTGATGAAAATGAACTAACAAGTATTCCTAAATCAATAGGTCAACTTTCTAAATTGGAAGAACTTCAGTTATGTCATAATAAATTAACTAGTATCCCTGCGTCAATTAGTAAGCTATCTAATTTGCGAGAACTATTGTTGTATAGCAATAGGTTAACGAGTATCCCTGAGTCTATAGGGCAGCTTTTTAATTTGAACATACTTAGCTTGAAAAGTAATCTATTAACTAAAATCCCATCATCAATAGGACAACTTTCAAGCTTGAAAGCACTTTATTTAAATGATAATAAACTAACGAAACTTCCTAAAGCTATCGGTGGATTATCTAGCTTGACTGCTCTGAACTTAGAAGGGAATAGATTCGCTAGATTCCCCAAATGTGTAGGGCATCTGACAAAGTTAACTTACTTGTGGTTGGGGCGTAATAACCTAAGAGGAGTTCCTTCTGCTATAGGAAAATTATCAAATTTGAAAGAGTTTTATTTGGAGAGAAATTTATTGAAAAAACTTCCTATAACTATAGGGTTGCTTTCCAATTTGGAAGTTCTTAGTTTATGGGAGAACGATTTGTATCAATTACCGCATTCTGTGGGGCAACTCTCTAACTTGAAAAAACTATATTTAACCAAAAATAATTTGCGCTATTTGCCAAAATCTATCAATCAGCTTACTGAACTGCGGGAGCTTGAATTAAGTTATAATGAATTAAAAAGACTCCCGAAATTCATAGGAGGACTTTCTAGTTTAGAAGTCTTAAGTTGTGTTGGAAATCAGGTAGAAATACTCCCAGAATCTATTGGTCAACTTTCCGCTTTGACAGAATTTAGATTTTCAAATAATAAATTAATGGAAATCACAGAATCCATTGGGCAACTCTCTAATCTGGAATTTCTTGACTTGAGCCATAATAGATTAAGAGAAGTGCCTGTAACTATTGGTGAGCTATCAAGCTTAAAAAAATTAAGATTATATCATAATAACTTAAAAAAGCTTCCAGAGTCCATTGGGCAACTCGTTAATTTGGAGTTTCTTGAGTTGAGTTATAATAGATTAAGAGAAATTCCTGTTACGATTGGTAATTTATTAGACTTAAGAGAGCTTGATTTGAGTCATAATAAATTAGTTGAGCTACCAAGTAGTATTATCCAGTTAAATGATATGATAATGCTTAGCTTGTATTATAATCGAATTAAAAAACAGCAATTAAAAGATATAGCGGAAGTATTACCTAATTGTGAAATCAAGTTTACGGGTAAAACAGGAAGAAGCGTAAGGAGTAATATGCAAACTTTGAGTTGTCGGTAAATGATCTCGTAAATACCATGCCTTGCAAACTTGAATAACCATCTTCCCACAAAGAAGAAACGACTCTCCCATACCACAACAAAAATAATACGAAACGAAAATGACCATTTCGTAGCGGTCAATGCTATGCCATAAATCAATTTTTTAACCCCTGCCTGACAAGTCACGCAGGCAGGTAAAAATTTAATAATATGAAAACGACAGGAATTCAAAAAAGTAAAGCATCAGTATTTTGTAACAATGCAATTTCGAAAAAGCAGAGAGCTAAAATCAAGGGCGGAGAAGATAATGATTTTATTATTACAGAAGATTGTATAGACTTGTAACCTGTTTAACAACAAAAAAAAGCTGATGAAGCAAAATCGAAGGTATGTTGCAAAACATACCTTTTTTAATAATTGTAGTCTTCTGGCATAAAATACTAATTTTAAATTAAAATATATGTTATATTTGCTAATTTAAATTTTAAACCATTAATCCTAAGATGAAAAAATTATTGAACACCGTAATTCTGATGCTATTGCTTCTGTTGTCGGGAAGCCTATCTGCACAATCCTTATGGCAAGCGATTGAGGAGGATAAAATTCCCGAACGGGGCACTCGGTACATTATTCCTACAAGCTACCAGACTTTTACGCTAGATGAAGCGGCGGCGGAGAACGCATTGAAGGCCGCACCTCTTGAAAATACTCCCGAGGCGGAAACCCGTTCTGCCCACTTTACCTTACCAATGCCGGATGGCACTTCCCGTAACTTCAGGATTGTAAATTCTCCCGTAATGGCCGAAGAACTAGGGAAGAAATACCCTGAAATTCAAACTTACGCTGGCTACGATATTGATAATCCTGGCAATACGGTTCGTTTTGACCTTACGCCACAAGGTTTTCATGCCATGATTTTTACACTGGAATTCGGAACCGTTTATATTGATCCCTATGCTTTCCGGGAAAAAGGATATTACATTGTTTACAGCAAAAAAGATTTCCAACCCATTGCGGGAAAGGAATTTGTCTGTGGTGTTGTCGGAAACCCTGTTGATGTCCGTGACTTTGAGCATGAAAGAATGATGGGAACAGAATATGGCGATTGTACCAAGAGAACCTATCGCTTTGCGGTTGCTGCAACCGGAGAGTACACGGCTTTTCACGGTGGTACACAAGCACTGGCACTGGCCGCTCAGGTGACGACGATGAATAGAGTCAATGGTGTATTCATGCGGGCGATGGCCATTTTCATGGAAATTGTGCCCAACAATGATTTGATTGTTTACACGGATGCAAATACGGATCCTTATACCAATGGAACACCCGGGACTATGATAGGTGAAGTTCAGACAGATTGTGACAATAAAATCGGTTCCGCCAATTATGATATTGGTCACGTTTTCGGAACCAATAGCGGTGGCCTTGCTGGTCTCGGAGTTATTTGCCTAAATGGCAATAAAGCCAGTGGGGTTACGGGCAGCGGCGCTCCTGTGGGTGATCCTTTTGATATTGATTATGTTGCCCACGAAATAGGCCATCAGTTTGGCTGTAACCACACCCAGAATAATCCTTGCAACAGTAGTTCAAGTGCTTCAATGGAACCGGGTAGTGCTTCTACCATTATGGGTTATGCCGGCATTTGTGCCCCGAACGTGCAATCTAATAGTGACGATCATTTTCATGCCATTAGTCTCCAAGAAATGAGCAATACCATCTTGAATACTGCTTGCCCTGCTTTAACGCCTTTGAGTAATTCCAGTCCGGTAATCAATAGTGTGACAACTGGCGTAACGATCCCTGGGGGAACAGCTTTTGCCCTTACGGCAGATGTATCAGATGCAGAAGGAGATATGCTTACGTATTGTTGGGAACAAATGGACCCGCAGGCTTCTACACAACCACCTGTGGCCACGTCTACTAATGGTCCAAACTTTCGTTCCAATTCTCCGGTTGCTGATCCAACCCGCTATTTTCCAAATCTTACAGACTTCCTTGCCGGAGTAAGTCCGACTTGGGAAGTATTGGCAACGGTTACCAGAACATTTAACTTTCGAGTTTCCGTTAGAGATAATTCAGCGGCGGGCGGTTGTACGAGTTATGAAAATGCGGTCGTTAATGTCGATGGCAACTCTGGGCCGTTTCTAGTACAGCAGCCAAGTGCCACAGGTATTTCTTGGAGCGTAGCTTCTAACCAAACCGTTACTTGGGATGTAGCCGGAACAAATAATGCTCCGGTAAGTTGTGCGAGTGTAGATATATTGTTATCATTAGATGGTGGTTTTACCTATCCGGTGACGCTTGCGACGAATGTACCCAATGATGGTAGTCAAGACATCCTTGTTCCTAATAATCCATCTACGACTGCAAGAGTAAAGGTCGTTTGTGCGGATAATATTTTCTACGATATTTCTGACAATAATTTTTCCATTGTTGCTTCTATGTCGGATTTTCTCTTAGAAGTAGATCCGGATTTTGCTGCCGCTTGTAATGTGAATGGAACAGCATATACAATCAATGTCGTTTCTTTACTTGGATATACGGATGCGGTAACGCTGACGGTTACTGGTTTACCTGCCGGTATCTCTGGAAGTTTTAATGCGAACCCTGTTATACCAGGTAATAGTGCAGTGCTTACTTTATCTGGAAATGCTGCTCCTGGAGTTTATGCCTTTGAAGTGACCGGTACAAGTACGACCGGAACGAAAACACTGGCCGTTAGCTTGGAAGTCTTCGAACCCGCTCCCGCTGCTGTAAATTTAATAGCCCCTGCAAATGGAGCGACTGGTGTGAGTACGGCACCAATTTTGAGCTGGGGAACGGCGTCGGGTACAAATGTAACTTATATGCTTGAAGTATCCACAAATTCTGCATTTAGTGCAATTATTGTTAGCGAAACTGGGCTTACGGCCACTTCTTTTACCGTTTCTGGATTAATGACCAATACGATTTACTATTGGAGAATAGCGGCGGTTAACAATTGTGGAGCCGGAGCCTATTCCGAAATATTCAGCTTCCAAACTTCCAATTGCCAAATTATCAATAGTACGGATGTTCCGGTATCCATTTCTGCTTCAGGAACACCAACCATTACCTCAACTTTAACGGTTGCTGGATTGGGGTCTATTCTGGATCTTAATGTCGTTGAATTATCTGGAACGCATACTTATATCCAAGATTTAAATATTGACTTGACAAGTCCCGCCGGAACAACTGTAAGGTTGTTGTCTAGAATTTGTGGTGGACAAGATGATTTTGATATCGTATTTGATGATGATGCGAGCAACGTCTATGGGGATTTACCTTGCCCGCCTGTAGATGGGGATGCTTATCAGCCTAACAATGCACTGGCTGCATTTAATGGGGAAGATCCTAATGGTACATGGACATTGACCATTGAGGACGGGGCGAATCAGGACGGTGGTTCTTTAAGTGCTTGGGCGATAGAAATTTGTGCGGAGGTGACCTGTGTGGCGAATGAAGTGCTTTCAGCTACCTATACTACGGGCACTACTTTGATTGAGGTTTCTAATAACATTACATCAACGGATGTTATTGGCGGAGTTGCCAACGTCAATTACAGTGCCGGTATGGACATTGATTTAAGCCCAGGTTTTGAAGTCGCACTGGGTGCACAGTTTCATGGATATATACAAGGGTGTGGGACGGCGTTGCAGTATGAAGGGAATGAAGTCGAAAGGGTTTTCGTAGTGCAACATCCAGAAAAACAAACAGTAGGAGTAGGGGTTGTTTTGGAGGAAGTACAGTCCGTTGACATTCATCTATACGATGTTGCTGGGACGCTTGTGGCTAAGCTTCCAGAAAGCAAATTGTTAGCAATCGGAGAGCATGATCTGGAATTGGATATTGCTGGATTGGGGTCGGGTATATATTACTGTAAAATTCAACTTGGTGCGGAATGGATTAGTAAGAAGGTTGTTGTTGAATAGTGCCTAACAAAGGTTTACTAAACCTTCGCTTTAAAGTGTTCTGTCCTATAATTTTAGATACAGGCTATTTATAAGTTAGGTTTATTAATCTGTTTACCGGTAGAGACGCGATGCATCGCGTCTCTACCGGTAAACATAATTATCAAAAATTTAAATTCCAAAACACTAGTCACCAAAACAAATCTTAACCGAATATATCAAAATATGTACAAACATATCACATTGTTTTTGCTGTTTACCTATCAGTATGCCTATACACAAGATTCAAACACAATAGATTTTAAAAAAGATTTCCAGTACCGCATTACCGCTGTTATAGACGAAATCAAGATTGATGGACAACTCAATGAAAAGACTTGGAAGGCTGCGGAAATAGGAACCAATTTCTGGCAAAAAATACCATACTTTGCAGAAGGTGCTGATCCAAAAACAGAAATTAAACTAGCCTACAATGATAAGTATCTTTACGTTGCTGCAAAGTGTTACCAATCAGAACCATTGACCATTACCACCCTGAAAAGAGATGTGTATTGGCAAAATGATGGTATCGCAATCGTCCTCGATCCTTTGAATACGAAAAATAATTCCGTCATGTTCGGCACCTCGGCAGTTGGCGTGCAATGGGATGCGACCAACACACCCAACTCTTCCGTCTCGGCAGACTGGAGCAACAAATGGTATGTCGAAACCCATATTACAGATGAATTCTGGTCGGCAGAGTTTGCCATTCCTTTTAAGATACTTCGATACGATCCTGCGCATACAGAATGGGGCATGAACTTTGTTCGCAATATCAAATACTGCAACGAATTCCATAACTGGACGGCCGTCCCCGAAGGCTTTTGGCCACCCAATGCTGCCTTTGCCGGTGCCTTGATTTGGGATGTGGCACCGACAAGGAAAAAAGGCAATTTTAATTTGATTCCTTATGTCAGTGGTGGTATCAGCAAAAGCAAAGATGAGAACACACAATTCAATTACGATGCTGGGCTTGATGCCAAAGTTGCGCTCAGTTCTACCCTCAATATGGATTTGACCTTGAATCCTGACTTTTCCCAGATTGAGGCAGACGAATTGGTAACAAACCTTACACGATTCAATATTTCTTTACCAGAAAAAAGAACTTTCTTCCTAGAAAATGCCGATGTCTTTGCGGATTTCGGTACGGGTGGCATTCGTCCCTTTTTTTCGAGAAGAATTGGTTTGGATGAAAATCTAGAAGCAGTGCCGATACTTTACGGCGTCAGGGCAACAGGAAATATTAATACCAACAATAGCATTGGCATCATGAATATTCACAGCAGATCGTCAGAAAATTCCTATGCGCAAAATCAATCCGCTGTAGCATACAAGCGACAGTTTGGAAGGTCATTTG
This sequence comes from Saprospiraceae bacterium, assembly GCA_020627865.1. Lineage (GTDB taxonomy): Bacteria > Bacteroidota > Bacteroidia > Chitinophagales > Saprospiraceae > JAHDGC01. Next base: position 8,359 of record JAHDGC010000281.1, read on the forward strand.
TACAGGGGCTTTTTCTCAACCGGCAAGCTTATGATAAAATTGAAACGGTGAAAAATGATTATGGTAGAAATATCAGTTTGGAAGGACTGTACCAATCGGACGATGGTGTCGTGAGGGGTTGGGGTGGGGTACATGGTTCCCTCAAATCAGGTTTCAATCAAGATAATATGATTTACAATGTCGGAGGGCGATACAAGAATGCGAACTGGACATTTAGCACAGACTTCGTGATGTTTCAAGAAAACTATTTTGCAGACATGGGATTTACCGCTAGGGTAAAC